>JAFUUT010000211.1 GCA_017477685.1 bacterium
ATACCTAAAGTAGGACAAATATTAATAAAAAAATATTTCCCGGGAGCACTCACTGTTGTAACAGATAAAAGTGATAAAACTCCTGATTACGTAACATCAGGCATGTCAACCGTAGGAATAAGAGTCCCTGATAACGAAGTTTTCAGAGAAATTTGCGAAGTTATCCCGGGGCATGTTCTTGCAACAACAAGTGCAAATTTATCCCATCAACCCTCCGCAAAAACATATGAGCAGGCTCTTGAAAACATGACAGGCCTTGCTGATTTGATTATTGAAGATTACGGCTATAAGGCTAAAGGGCTTGAATCTACAGTAGTTGGTGTTATGAATAATGAACTTAGAATTTTCAGGCAGGGTGAAATCATATTAAATATTTGAAATTTATAAGTATTTAGGCTAAAATAGACTAAAATAAGAGGATATGTTTATGAGTATTATTTTGTGTTTATTGTACGTATATTTAATTATTTATACCGTTTACATGCTTGTTTTGGCTGTCAGAAATTTAAAAGACAGACCTTTTTCTATAGAGAGAAAGTACTCTATCCATGACGACACAAAACATAATTTTGGAGTAATTATTTACAGCCATAACAATAAAGTCGGCTTGGAAAAACTTATATCACAATTAAAAATGCAAGATTACCCTTTGGGGAATTTCAAAGTATATGCGGTTTTAGACAATTGTAATGACGGTTCTGAAACACTCTTTGAAAACGATAAGTATATTCATGTTTTAAATATTCAAGACGTAGGTACGCTGGGCAAAAGTCAGGCAATTTCCATGCTTTTGGAAGAATTAAAAAAAGATGATACAATTGATTCCTACATATTTATAGACAGTACCAGAAGGGTGGAATCTAATTTCCTAACACTTGCCAACAGTGCCATTGAAGTCAATGATTCCGTTACCGGAGAAGTTAATATTGACCGCGGCAATTTGGATATTATAGATAAAATCAAAGCCGTTTATAAAAAGTATATTGCTAATTTCTTTAAACAGGCAAGAACACTGTGCGGATTGGCAACAGTTATAGATTCAGGCTTATTTATAATACGCAAATCAATAATAGATGAAATTGAAGAAATTGATTTTAAAGATATTAATTCAGAATTGGAATTTAGTTTATATTTAACAAGAACAGGGCACAAATGTGTATATAATCCGAATATTCAATCATATATTTACGGTCAGGATTGCACCTTTAAAAATCCAAAAATTACCAAAAAATTCGAATTCATTAAAGATAACATTCAATACTTGAAAACTATGAACTTTCCGTTTATTGAACAAGTATTGTCTTTACTGAACCCTAATTTTTGGACAATATTGATAACGTATGTAGTTTTGATGATTTATTCTTACAACTATGAATTTGTTGTACAATGCAGAACGGTTGTATTCTCTGCTATATTATTGCTTGTAGTGTTTGGTTTAAGCTTAATAAATGCAAAACTTAGCGGCAAAGAAATTTTTATGCTTATGCTGCACCCGCTGTATTCAATCTGTCATATTATACGGAATTTTCCTCCGGTTAGATACATTATTAAAAAATTGGGGGCAAATACCGATAAAGATGTTGATAAATTGGTTGTAGATGCCGGAGTTTTGACAAAACACGGAGAAAGAACCTGCAAATTGGAATTTATTTCCACAGAATCAGGGTTGGCTAAAATCAGATTCATTTACAAAAATAAAAAATATACAACGGATTCGCATCTTAGAATGATTGATGCCCTTCAACAGTTAAAATCAAAAATGGCAGATTATGCACTCACATTAAAAATATGCAGCTGCTGCTCTAAGTTTACATCTGTTGCCGACGGAACCGCAAATATGTTAAAAGGTCAGTGCCACAATGATTACCCAAGCCCGCTGCTTACAGAACCAAAGCCAACACTTATTTGGAATTCGTGCTCTTGTTTTGAGCCGGCAGAAATGCACAGCCTTATCGAAGAACTGGCAAAAGAAGTAGAACAGAATTAAGTATAAAGTTTTTAATATTGTTTGCCATACGTAAATAATAGGCTATAATTGTATTATGAAAAAGATACTTAGTATATTACTTATTCATATATTTGCATTCAACGGAATTGTATTTGCGCAGGAGCCGTTAAAGGGTTCTGTTACAGAATATGATCAATATCAACAGCTTGAAAATGAATTATTCACAGGGAGAGTAGAAACATTAGACCGTAAAGATATCATACGAATGACGGTTTCACAAGTTTTAGATTCATCTTTTTCAGTTGAAGGCGATGAATTTTTTGCGGAAGTAACCTCTGATGTATACGGAGACAAAGGTATAATTATTCCAAAAGGAACTGTAGCGCACGGGAGACTGGAATCTACAACAGAAGCGGGTCGTTTAGGACGTGCCGCAACTTTAGAATTATCTTTTGATTATCTTGTTACTCCTGATGGGCGCGAAATTCCAATCGAAGGTTCAATGACAACCAAAATGCACCCTGTTGCAGAAGTTAGCAAAATTGTAGCTCAAGATGTCGGGTACACAGTAGCAGGCGGAGCTATTGGCGGACTTGCCGCATTAAATTGGCTCGGGATAGGTGCTGCTATTGCATCACAAGGATATACCCTTGCAGGAGGGGCTGCTGTTGGAGGGGTTGTCGGACTCGGAATGTCATTAACCCGCAAAGGAAACAATGTTCTTATTGCTCCCGGAGATGAAATCAAAGTAAAAATAAAAACTCAGGTAGACTTACCTGTATACAAAGAAGAAGCCCTAAAGCAAGAAGAAATATTGTATGACGGGCTTACTGTAAGCATAAACAATGTAAAACACGAAAAAGATCCTTTCGGAGAAGCAAATACAATAACTCTAACAGTTTTAATATCTAATATGTCTGACAAAACTCTTTCAGGGTTTGATATGTCTTTAGTCAACGATTATAACGTCAAATTCAGCCCATCTATTTTTGGCAACACAAGACTTATGTTCAAACAAATAAAACCGGGAGACAAATTGATTGAAGATGTATCTTTTGCAGTTGACAATATTAATAGGAACTTTTGGCTGACATTTTATGACAGAAAAAATGGGGATGTAATAACAAAAGTTTCTGTAGATAATGCATATCGCAAAATTCCTGATAAAGTTAAAAAGAAAAATGACAAAGTCCGCAGTTCCAACGCAAGAAAGAACTACAAAAAAGATGATGACTTTATGGATATGGATTTTTAATTAAAGGGAAATTATTTCCCTGTTGAACCAAATCCGCCGGCACCGCGAGCAGTTGCAGTTAACTGTGTAACCACTTCAATTTTTGCTTGTTCGTATTTTGAGATTACCATTTGAGCTATACGTTCTTGAGGTTCAATTGTATATGCTTCATTTGAAATATTTACAACCGCAACACAAACCTCTCCTCTATAATCTTCATCGATAGTTCCGACACAATTGATTAGCGTAATACCATGTTTTATTGACATTCCTGAACGCGGTCTGATTTGAGCTTCATAACCGTGTTCCAATTCAATCTTCAAACCTGTAGGAATAAGAGTTCTTTCTAAAGGCTGCAAAGTAATAGGCTCATCAATTGCTGCACACAAATCCATGCCTGCAGCTCCTTCTGTTTTATATTCAGGCAAAATTTTATTATTTTCAAGCTGTTCAATTTTTAATACTGTCATTCTTATATCCCCCTAATTACTCCTTGTTTGATTTATATAAGTATATCAAAAAAATAAAAAAGAAACAGACAAATAAATTGCCTGCTTCCTTTTTATTTATCAAATTAAATCAAATATCTTAGATAAATATATATGCTACTCAGCACCAGAGATATGCAAGTAACAAGAACTCCGTATTTCATAAATCGCATAAATGAAATTTTATATCCTTTTGAGGCGGAAGTTTCACTGACCAAAACATTTGCAGCTGCACCTATAATAGTTAAATTCCCGCCAAGGCAAGCACCCAATGATAAAGACCACCACAAAGCGTGAACATTGCCTGTTATGGCATTCGGGTTCGCAGGGTTTATCAATTCAGAAATCAACGGCGCCATTGTTGCGGTGTACGGGATATTATCAATAATGCCGGATAATATTCCTGAAGCCCATAATATAATCATTGATGCGGCCTCTAAACTTCCGTGAGTAAGATTAATCATACCGTCAGCCAAAAATTTAATACCACCATTCGCTTCAAACGCACCAATTATTATAAATAAACCTACAAAGAAAAATATAGTCAGCCATTCAACATCCCTATATATCTCTTTCGGTTTTTCGAATAAAAGTAAGAATGCTGCACCGGATACCGCAAATACATACGCAGGGATATGAGTTATATCATGTGTAACAAAACCTAAAATCACAAGTAATATTGTTATAACAGAACGAATCATTAAACTTTTATCCGTAATTGTATGAGAATTATCGATTTTTGCAATATGCTCCATTTTTTCAGGAGTTGCTTTAAGCCCTTTACGAAACATAAAAATCAAAACACTTATAGCAACAAGGAATATTATCGCTACGATTGGCGTTAATTCTCTGACAAAATCCATAAAACTTAAACCTGCTTTTGTTCCGATAATAATATTAGGAGGATCACCGATAAGAGTTGCAGTTCCTCCGATATTTGAAGCCAAAACTTCCGTTATTAAAAACGGTACAGGATCGGTATCAAATTCTTTTGCAATAATAAATGTTATTGGCATCATAAGAACAACAGTAGTTACGTTATCTAAAAATGCAGATGCAATGGCAGTAAATGCGGCAAGAGAAAATAAAACCGTTTTAGGATGTCCTTTTGTTAAATGTAAAATTTCTAATGCCAGCCATTTGAAAACACCGCTTCTACTTGAAATATGTACTATAATCATCATCCCTATAAGTAAAAATATTACCTGAAAATCAATATAATCAAATAAACCTTTTACATATGATGATGATGCCGTGTCATAAAAACCTTCAAATGGTAATAACCCCAGCAGCATGACAATCGCAGCTCCCGAAAGCGCCACTACAGATTTTTGAATTTTTTCGCTTGCAATGAAAATATACGCAATCAAAAGAACTAATCCCGAAATAAGCATTGCATTTGCGTGGATAAAATGTATCATTCCTCTCAATCTCCATTAAATGTATATGTGTTTATTATAACACGAAAAAATTTAAAATAAAAAAGCACCCTTTACAAAAAGAGTGCTTTTTTAACTTTATTCTATTTACTGATTAAAAGTATGATTTAGTACCTTTTCCACCAGGGTTCCAATAAGAATTGCCTTGGCTTCTTTGTTTTGTTTGAATGTTGATACGCGGTTCGCGAGTTTCAGGAATTGGTTCTCCTTTAGCTGCTGCGTTTTGAGGTACCATGTTTTCTCCATATACTAACATAGATGCCGGTGTGTAAGTTGCTTCATAAACTCCGCCGCCAATCGGTGATTTTACTTGACCGGAAACAGTTGTTTGATCATAGTTAGCCGGTGCGCTTGATAAGATTGTTGAATTTAATGGTTCTAAAATTAATGGTTCACCTGCCATTGCGCAAGTAGTACCTGCGAGAATTAGAACTGCTAGTAAGATTGATTTTTTCATTTTATGACTCCTATATTCATTCTATATTACTACTTTTGTTTATACTTATATTATATCATAAATCCAAACAAAAATAAATTTGTTATATAATACTATTAAAACACAAAGGAAAAAAAATTTGCTAGTACGATTACCAAAATATTTAAAAAAGTCAATAATTAATACAGAAAAAACTCACCAAGTTCGCAAAATTCTTAAAAAAAACTGCTTAAATACGGTATGTGAAAATGCCCGCTGTCCCAATAAAAACGAGTGTTACAGCAATCGTACCGCGACCTTTTTAATCATGGGAAATTACTGTACAAGAAATTGCAAATATTGTAACATTTCTTGTAACATTCCTACATCTTTGGATAAAAATGAACCATTACATGTTGCAAAAGCCGTAAAAGATTTAGATTTAAAATATGCGGTAATAACCTCAGTAACTCGTGATGACCTGGAAGATGGGGGCGCTGAGCACTTTGCAAATTGTATCCGCGAAATAAGAAAACTTTCCCCTGATACAAAAATAGAAATTTTAACTCCGGATTTTAAAAATAAAAAAGAAGCCTTGGATAAGATTATTCTGGCATGTCCTGAAGTCTTTAATCATAATATTGAAACCGTAAGAGATATCTTTAAAACAGCACGACCGCAAGGAAATTATGATAACTCTTTGAGTGTTCTTGAATATATAAAAAAGAATTCTTCAATTACTACAAAATCAGGTTTGATGATAGGTCTTGGCGAAACATATGAACAGATTGAAGAAACTTTACAAGATTTACATAATGTCGGGTGTGATATTTTGACAATCGGTCAATATATTCAGCCTTCAAAACAACACCTTCCTGTTGCAAAATATTATGAACTTGAAGAATATGAAACTTTAAAACAAATGGCCAAAAATATTGGTTTTAAAAATTATCAAATAGGTCCGCTTGTCAGAAGTTCATATAATGCAGCACAGCTGATATAAATTATTTGACAAATCCAAATTCATCATTAAATAAAAAACTATGAGATGGAGTAATTTGTTAGGATTTAATAAAAAATGCATGCATGACAATGTTCCGATTGATGCGGATTATTATTACTGCCCTGATTGCGGAGAACTTATCGAAAATCAATGGTATTTGGTCAGATGCGCATCCTGCGGGTTAAAAGAAATTGCAACAATAAAAAACGGACAAATTATTCCGGCAAATCCTTTTTGTCACAATTGCGGAGCAAAAGGCTATATTGTAGAAAGAATAGAAAAAATTGACTGTATAAATATTAATTATGCTGTTTTGGTTAAACAAATTGTTCGCAACGAAACGGATGATTACACCCAAAGCTGGGTAGATGCTATGCAAACATCAAATTGGCAACCCAAACTGCTGAAATAATTCCGATAATATCCGCCAACACACCAACCAGAACTGCATATCTTAATTTCTTAATTCCTACGGCTCCGAAATATACAGCCAAAACATAGAATGTTGTTTCACTGCTGCCGACCATTACTGCGGCAAGCTTTGTAGCAAATGAGTCAGGGCCTAAATTATTTGCAATATCGGAAAATACTCCCAAAGCCGCTGAACCCGACAGCGAGCGAACTATCATCAAAGGCAGCGTATCCGCAGGAACATTAAATCTGGTCAAAACTCCTGACATAAGATTTGAACACATTTCAATCGCCCCGCTTGCTCTAAGCATTGCAATACCGACAATTATTGCAACAAGATAAGGAATAATTTTGATTGCAATTTTAAAACCATCTTTTGCACCTTCGGTAAATTCTTCATATATCGGAACTTTTTTGAATATCCCGACGGTTAAAACAATCAAAAGTATTGCAGGCAATGCCCAAACAGATATGAGATTAATCAGATTGCTCATTTTTAACCTCCTCTATTCGCGGCTTCCAAATTCTTTGAAAAATCTTTGAAAGTATTATTGCACTAACAAAAGCAATTGTTGTCACTAAAAGTGTCGGTGCTATTATTTCAGTCGGATTTTTATAACCGATACCGACAAGCACCGCAAGTACGGTTGTCGGAATAAGCTGAAAACCTGCAGTATTCATCCCTAAAAGTAAGCACATGGAATTTGAGGCAGAAGTCTTATCTTTATTTACGTTTTGCAATTCTTCCATTGCTTTTAACCCGAATGGAGTCGCCGCATTTGATAACCCAAAAGCATTTGCAGTAAAGTTCATTGCAATATCCCCAACTGCATCAGATTCAGGAGGAATTTCATTGAATAGCACTTTTGTTATCGGTTTTATGACTTTTGCTATCCAATCTATAATCCCTGATTTCTGCGCAATCCTCATTATTCCAAGCCAAAAAGCCATTATACCAATCAGAGAAAATGCAACTTTTACGGATAATTCCGCACCATCCATAACCGCATTTGTAACTTCTTGAAGCTTACCATTAATTGCACCAACTATTATTGATATCACTATTAGAAAATAGAAAATATAATTCATAATCTAATTAAATCATTAAATAAGATTAGGGTCAATTTTATTCTTTTAAAACATTTTCATAATATTCTAACTTTTCAAGGGTCTTTTTTACTTCTTCATCACTCATTGGGGAATATGACTTTGTAACTTTATTCATGTCATGTTTTCCTCTTAAAGCAAGTTTTAAGATTTCAGGAATATTAATCGCTGTAGGATTTTTACTTGATAAATTTTCGTAATAATCATCTTCATAATTTTTATTCAATCTTAATTTCCAATTGTTAGGATTACTGTCATTTCCACCTTGATTGTATGTTTTTTCTATCCCGAAAAAGTCTGCAAAAGATATTTGAATTTTTTTACACATCATAAACATTTCCGCAAATTTTGCTTTTACTCTTTCTCTGTCATCTTTAGCAATAGTTTTGCAATATTGTTCGCTATTTCTATTTGCATTTAGCACTCCCGCTAAATACATAGAATCCCATGCCTTATCTTTTTTAACCCAATCTTTTTTAATCATCAAATTTGCAGGATCTGAATCATGAGAACCTATTAATGACCAGTTTTTTGTATTTTGATAATCCTGAGCTCTTCGGAACTCGAGTTGAGAGATACCGGGCAAGTTGTGAATATGATAATATACTTCATTAAAGGTCGGTGTTGCTGTAACCAAATCTTCCCAAACCGGAGAATTTTTATCAAGTCCATGTTCTTCTAAAGTCGGTAATATTATTCTGTCCAATACCCTTTTATAATCTCCATAAGGATCAATATCAGGCATATTGGAAATATTATCTTTTCTGTTTCCATTGCATTCATATATATATGGGTCAACTAATCCGAGAGCATGGTCAATTCTTACATTTTCAAAATTCGTTAAAGCATCTTCCAGCTTTGCTTTTAAATATTTCCCGCCTTGAGCCAAAGTTCCGTCATAATTAAACAACTTGCGAGGATCAAGGACAGGAACGTCCCATCTTTGAATTCCTCCGTCTTTTCCGCCATACGGACAACCCATTCTGTATCCTTTCAAAAACAAATCCTGATGAATCCATTCATCCGCAGGAGAAAAACCGACAAGCATATCGCTGATATATTTAAAATTTTTACCCTTACGATATTCAGTATTCTCCTTTATCTGTTTATCAAGAATAAATTGCCCAAAGCAATATTTATCCAAATCTTCTTTAGAGCGCTGCATTATTTTATTAAAGCGTTTGACAGCATCAGGATTATTACTTTTCAGTCCATTTATCAAATTTTTATCTATAGAATTCCATTTTGTATAATCCTCTGTTCCGTATATATTGGTCAGAATATCAAACAGGCCGTACTGCCAAATATCATTATCCTTCATAAAATTATCATATTCTTTTTGCAGATTTAATAAATTTTCATCTTTTATATAATGATATTCACCAAGTTTACTTTTAAAATTTTTGTATGCTATTCCAATTAAGTATTCATAATTTGCATAGGCTTCAGGGAAATCGGAATATGCATAATTATTTTTTGAATTTTCAGGTCTGTTAAAGACATTATTAATCGTATTTTCATCTAAAATATTTGAATATTCATCAGTTGCGAGTTTATGCATATCTATAAATAAATAATTTTTTGCACCTACAGATGACTTGTATGGTGAAATTTCCCTCACTGAACTCAATTCTCCGACAGGACCTAATTGATTAGAATTAAATCCGTGCAATACTTCAAATGGTATTAGCTGAGCCGCAACTTTTCCATACGGACTTCCTACACCAATGTCAGTTACATCCTGCGGGTATGAAGTTCCGTGTAATATCATTGCAACTTCTTCTGTTCCAAGATATTTTAGCGCAGGAGCAATCGCATTTTGGTGATAATCCTTTTCTTCTTCTTTGGTTAACTTTCGCTCAAAACTAGTATAACTTCTTATATTTTGTATACTATTAATACGCACTTTGATAATACCCCTTTAAAAGTCTGTCTCTTTTAATATAAAATAAGAACAAAATTTTTTTTGCTAATTTGTTTAAACATTAATTTATCTTTACAATATTATATGATAATAACAAATTTTATTTTTAGGTGATTTAATGAGTATATATCGACAAATGAAAGGTAATGTATCATGATTCCTCCTATTGGCGCAAAAGTTGGCGGTAATTTAGCTAAATATGCATCTTCAAAAGATCTGTTATATGCAAATATACCATTAAATGATGGCACATTTTTACATGTATTAGACAACTTTAATTTAAAGTTGGATAATCCAAAACTACCTGCGATGACATCTTTTGTACATACGAACGGAGATAAGGTTATAAGTTTTAATTCTTATTTTGGCTCATATTCAGGCCAAAGAAAATTTATTGAAAATATTTCACAAAAATTTGCCAATATGACAACTTCCGGGAAACGTATCCTTGAACAGATGCTGGATCAATTTTTTGATCACATAGTATTAAAATAAGTCAAAACAAAAAGCAGATTTTTATATCTGTTTTTTTATTGCATGAATAATTTTTTTTAAGTAAAATACTTATAATA
Source organism: bacterium (assembly GCA_017477685.1). Classification (GTDB taxonomy): domain Bacteria; phylum Cyanobacteriota; class Vampirovibrionia; order Gastranaerophilales; family Gastranaerophilaceae; genus Zag111. The sequence continues at coordinate 10,542 of JAFUUT010000211.1, forward strand.
CGTAATAATAGAGTAGTAGAGGGCATAGTTATGAAATATGAAAATATATTTACCTTGTTAGAAAAAACCACAAACGAAAACCAGAAGCGTGTGGCCCTTGGCATGAAAACAATGTGGGGGTGGAGCGAATTTACATATAAAGGCTTAGGCTTATTAGCTTCACGTCTAGGCGCATATTTAATAAATGATTTACAAATTCCAAAAGGAGAAAAACTTGCAATATTATCTGAATCATTACCGGAATATGGTGTTTGCGTTTTTGGATCTGTTCTGGCAGGATTAACTATTGTTCCTTTGGATAATAAACTTACTATTTATGAATTAACATCAATATTATCGAGCTGCGAGCCTACAGTCTTAATGACTTCCAGCAAAAACTATGAAAGAGCTCAAGAATTAAAATCAAAAATACCTTCGATTAAGCATATAATTTTGATGGAAGCATCAGAGCATGAGAGTGCTCAAACTCCGAGCGTTTATTCTATTCCGGCGAATTATAGCGCAAAATGGCGTCGCAGACCGCTTCATGACACGGCATTTATAATTTATACTTCAGGTACAACAGGAGCGCCAAAGGGAGTTCAAACGACTTACAAAAATATGCTTGCCCAAATGTATGGCATGCGCGAGATTTTAAAAAGTATGATGCCTAAGAATAAAGAAATGCGTTTGCTTTCAATACTACCGATGAACCATTTGTTTGAAATGACAGTCGGATTTTTCACAATGCTGACTCACGGTTATTCGGTATATTACACAAGCAGTTTAAAACCAAAAGATATTCTTGATATTATGCAAGAAAAGAAAATCCGCTTTATGGTAACAGTTCCTGCATTTTTGAAACTGTTAAAAGCATATTTTGAATCTGAAATAAGCAAAAAATCTTTTATGTACAGATTTATGTTCAATTTGAAATATCATTTGGCAGGATTTTTACCGTTCAGAATAAGACGATTGATGTTCAGAACAATACACAGATTGTACGGCAGAGAATTTTACGGATATATTTCCGGCGGAGCACCGCTGGATCCGATTGTAGGTGCGTGGTTTAAAAGAATCGGCGTAAGAATTTTCCAAGGATACGGTTTATCAGAAACAAGCCCTGTCGTTTCGATGTGTAATAACCCGAGACAGGATAATATCCATTCTGTCGGACCTATTATGAGTTCTTACGAAGCAAAAATAGATGAAGAAACAGGGGAATTGCTTGTGAAAGGGCCTTCTGTAATGAAAGGATACTACGGCAGACAAGATTTGACAGATGAAGTTTTAGAACCTGACGGGTGGTTCCACACAGGCGATATTGCCGAAATTCGCAACGGACTTTTGTACATTACAGGCAGAATTAAAAATATGATTGTATTATCCGGCGGTAAAAAAGTATTCCCTGAAGAAGTAGAAACAGTCATGCAGCAGAGTGATAATTTTGCGGAAGTCTGTGTAGTCGGCATGCCAAAGGCCGGCGGAGAGAAAGACGGCTGCGAAGAAATTGTTGCGGTTTTTGTTCCGACAAAAGAATTTGCCGAAAAGTTTGACAAGTTTGAAGATTTGGAAGCAGCTGTAAAAGCAGAAGTAAAACGCCTGTCTAACCAGCTTGCACCATATAAACGACCTATTAATATTATAGTAAGACAAACTTCTCTTCCTCGAACTGCTACAAGCAAAATTAAAAGAAAAGAAGTTAAAGCACTGTTAACAGAATGTGTAAAATAATAAAATATAAAAATGCCTGTGATATGACTATTCCACAGGCATTTTTCATTACGATAAACTAAACGACAGCTAATCATTTAATTCTTTTTTCAATGTTTGCATTGAATTTTTTACATGGTCTATCACACCATTAAATCCGTTTTTTGCAAACTCCACAGCTAACGCAGGTTGAGTAAATTTTACAGCTGCTTTTCCGATACTTACAGCTTTTTTCGCAATAGATTTTTCAGGCTTAGATAACGATTCTTCGGATGTCGTCCCCTCTCCTTTAACTTTTACTTTTGCTCTTTTTGTGTTAAAACGAACATTATCGTTGGCATCGGCCAATACCTTATTCCCTTTTGATATTTGTTCTTTAGAGTCCGTAAATAATACTTTATCTGCATCAGCATGTTCATCGGAGATATTTACAGTGTTATTCTGCCCTCCCCGAATTTTAATATTATCTGTCCTATAAGGTTGATCATATATAGAAGCATTTTTTAAATTAGTAATAACAACATTTGATGGATCTGTAAGGGAAGAAGTTTTGCTCGTAAATACCGATACATTGTCCCCTTTCTGCATATCGTAAACAATTCTCATACCATTTTTTAATTCAACAGTATAATCACCACGGAACTTACTTTTTAGATAATGAGAACTTTCAACATCATTTGCATTGAATTTTACTCCGCCAATTGTCTTGTAGTCTACCGGTCTAACAGTTTTCGGCTGATTGTTAACTGGTCCTGTCATAATTAAATCTCCTTTATTTTTTGTACCTCGTGTGTATGTTTGCACATCACTTACTTATTAATAAAGTATTTTGAGGAGAAAAAATTGCTATTATTTTTGATATTTAATATATAAATTTTCTATATTATTGATATAACAATACTTTTATTGCTTTACAAAAGTTAATAAAGTTTAATTGATTTTTATATAACGTATCAATATAGTAGAATTTTCCAATAAAATATCTCCTGTTATTAATCTAATATTAAATATAAAATTATTTGTAATTTATGACATTAGATATCAAAAAACAATTAGGAAAACGTATAAAAGAACTAAGACAGGCACAAGGATATTCTCAAGAGCAGTTTGCAGAGAAGCTTGGAATTGCATCGAGAACTTTGTGCGGAATAGAAATTGGTAGAAATTTTTTAAAAGCAGAAAGCCTTTAAAAAATACTTAATACACTGCAAATAACTCCTCAAGAACTGTTTATGATAAATCATCTTCAACCTCAAGAGGTATTGGTAGATGAAATTGTCAATACTGTTAAATCAATAAAAGAGAGAGAAAAGATAGAAATTATTTATAAAATAATAAAATCTTTTGTATAATTTTGTTAGTGGTATAATTGATTTGTGAAGTAAATATTGCAACCGCTGGCGGCAATATTTACCCACAAAATAGACTAAATCAAAGGTAGGTATTGCAACCATCGGGAGCAGTATTTACACCCAGGATGTAGCGCAGCTTGACTCTGCCGAAGAAAATGATTAAGTATCATTTTCTGAGAGGAAGCACGTAGTGCGCTCAAGCCCGACAAATCAAAACTTAATATGATATAATTGAAGTAAATATTGCAACCATCGGGAGCAATATTTACCCCCGGGATGTAGCACTCTGCCGAAGAAAATGATTAAGTATCATTTTCTGAGAGGAAGCACGTAGTGCGCTCAAGCCCGACAAATCAAAACTTAATATGATATAATTGAAGTA
>JAFUUT010000212.1 GCA_017477685.1 bacterium
CTGCTTGAAAAGTATCATGAAGGTTTGATATGCTGCAGTGCATGCCTTGCGGGTGAAGTGCTTCAAAACCTATTGAAAAGCAACTATGACGGAGCTAAAGCTGTTGCTCAAAAGTATAAAGATTTGTTTGGAGAAGATTATTATATTGAGCTTCAAGACCACGGGCTTGACGAACAAAAGCGCACTAATCCCGAGCTTATTCGTCTTGCCAAAGAGCTTGATATTAAAATGATTATAACAAATGACTCTCACTACTTAAAAAAAGAAGATGCCGACTGGCACGATACGCTTCTTTGCATGCAGACAAAATCTCTGAAAACCGACACTAACCGTTTTCATTTCCCTAATAATGAATTTTATGTAAAAACAGTTGACGAACTAAGAGAAGCCTTTCGCTGGATGGATAGTGATACATTTAATGAATGTATTAAAAACAGCGTTGATATCTGCAAAAAATGTTCTATTACAGTTGAGTGGAAAGCACCTTTGCCTGATTTTCCCGTTCCTGAGGGACAAACTCCGGATACATATTTAGAATCACTTGTTTATCAAGGAATGAAACGCAAATATGGGGAAGAAAATATCACACAAGAACTCAAAGACCGCGCAAAATACGAACTCGGCATTATACAAAAAATGGGATTTAGCGCATATTTTCTTATTACGTGGGACTTTATTCACTATGCAAAAACTCATGATATCCCTGTAGGGCCTGGCAGAGGTTCTGCAGCAGGTTCTTTAGTCGCGTATTGCTTGGATATAACGGATTTGGATCCTATTGAGCATCATTTGTTGTTTGAAAGATTCTTAAATCCTGAGCGTTTTTCCATGCCGGATATTGATACAGACTTTTGTATTGATAAGCGAGGAGAAGTTATAGATTATGTTGTTAAAAAATACGGAGAGGACAAGGTTTGTCAGATTATAACCTTTAACACCCTTGCAGCTCGCAACGCAATGAAAAGCGTTGCACGTGTCTTTGATATTCCGTATGCAAGAAGCAAACAACTGTCAGATTTGATTTCAGGCGACCCCGGAGCAAAAATTTCAGATGCACTGCAAGACGGAATGGAACTTAAAAAACTATATGATGAAGACCCCGAAGTTAAAAAACTCGTTGATACCGCATTGCATGTTGAAGGTTTAAAGAACGCAACAGGTATGCACGCTGCCGGAGTTATAATTTCATATAAACCATTGAATGAAATTGTTCCCGTTCAGCACGGCAAAGACGGAGTTGTAGTTACTCAGTATCACAGAGAAATCTTAGAAAAGATGAAACTTCTCAAAATGGACTTTTTGGGACTTCGTAACCTTACAATGATTTCTAAGACAGTAAAACTTATCAAAAAATGTCAAGGCATAGATGTTGATATAAATCACATTCCGCTTGACGACAAACCGACATACGATATGCTTATACGCGGGGAAACAGTCGGAGTATTCCAGCTTGAATCCCAAGGGATGACAAATTTGGTTAAAAAACTTCAGCCTGACGTATTTGAGGATTTGGGTGCTTTAGTGGCTTTGTTCCGTCCGGGGCCTTTAGGTTCAGGCATGGTTGATGAATTTGTTGACCGTAAACACGGACGCAAAAAAATTACCTACCCGCATCCAAGACTTGAGCCTGTACTAAAAGATACATACGGTACGATGGTTTATCAAGAACAGATTATGCAAATTTTCCAAGTTATGGCAGACTATACTCTCGGGCAAGCAGACCAGGTTCGCCGTATGATGGGGCACAAAGACCCTGCCGCAATGGCTGCTCAAGAAGGAAAACTTATTGAAGGTTCCGCAAAATACGGAATGAAGCCTGAAGATGCAAAAAAACTTTTTGAACAAATTCAAAATTTCGCGGCATATTGTTTTAACAGAGCACATTCTTCGGCATACGCCTTTGTTGCATACCAAACAGCTTATTTAAAATGCCATTATCCTGTTGAATACTTGTCTGAACTTTTGACAAGTGTGGCAGGCGATCAAGAAAAAACTCAGGCCTATATTGAAGAGGCCCAAAAATACGGGATTAAAGTTCTTCCGCCTGATATAAATAAATCATTCTCTGAATACGCTCCGGACGGACAAAATATTCGTTTCGGGCTCGCATCCATAAAACAAGTCGGTGAAGGTGTAGTTGATGAAATCATAA
>JAFUUT010000213.1 GCA_017477685.1 bacterium
AACTCTAAATTTCCCCGCAGAAGTCAAAAGTTTTGCTGCATCATTATAATTATAGTTCTCTTTCTTATCCATATGACCATTTTACATCAAATATTAAAGTGTATTAATGTTTATGTTATGATAGTTGTACACTAGTTTAGAGTAAAGGGGTTTATATTTTGAATAAATTTGTAAAATCATTATTATCGTTATTTGTGTTATTTGTTTTTTGCAGCAATGCGTTTGGTGCAACAGCAGAAGAAGTTAAGCAAAACATAATAAGGCAATCAAAATCCATGGGGGTTGAACCTGCAATCATGTTGAGTATTGCTAAAGTTGAATCGGGATTTAATCAAAATGCAAAAGCCGGAAGTAATGTCGGAGTTTTTCAACTTTCAACAGCTACCGCAAAAACAATGGGCATAAATCCTTATGACCTTGACGATAATATAAAAGGCGGAATAATATATTACAAGAATATGTATAACAAATTCGGTTCTATGGAACTGGCTGTTGCGGCTTACAATACAGGTGCCGGCGCAATATCAAGAAACGGCAATACTGTGCCGTCTTATGTAAGACCTTTTGTTAATCGTATTATGAGTAATTATAGGCAATATAAGCACGAAGGACTCTGATTTGTATTATTAAATATTGATAAAGGCTGTAAAAATCAGCTTTTTAGCCATTCTTGTATTATTTCTGCCTGTTTGTCCGTTATAACAAATTCTAATGTTTCATATTCTTTTATTACTCGTAAAATTTGGTATTTGCCCCATAATGTTCCAACGATATAAATATTACTAAGAGATTTTTCTATTTGTATTTTTCTTAAAGACGAAATAAGCATGAATTTATCGTATAAGCGAACAGTGTCGTAACTGCGGCAAAAAGGATAAACTAATGCCATAAAAGCTATCTGTGAAATTCCGTATTTTGAATCTTTTCTTAAAAAATTTTGTATTATCTTTTTGTCCCAAAAGATTGAAAATACTAATATATATGCAAGATATGCGCAAATTAAGATATTAAATATTATCGCAACTGCTATTAGCATTGCTATAGCCCTTTGCGTTTATAAAAATCTTCAATAAATCCTGTGTTAAAATTACCGCTCATAAAGATTTCGTCTTCAATAATTTCCTGATGGAAAGGAATTGTTGTTTCAACTCCTGTAATAACATATTCTTTCAATGCACGGTACATTCTTCTGCGGGCTTCGTTACGGTTTCTTCCCCAGCATATTAGTTTGCCTATCATAGAATCATAATACGGCGGGATGGAATAATCCTGATAAACATGTGAATCCACTCTGACACCGTATCCTCCCGGAGCTAAATAACCCGATATTGTTCCGGGATTTGGCATAAAGTCTTTAGTCGGGTCTTCTGCATTGATTCTGCATTCAATGGCGTGACCTTTTAATTTTATGTCATCTTGAGTGTAACTTAGCTTTTCGCCTGAAGCTATCATTATTTGCTCCCTGACAATATCAACTCCGGATATCATCTCTGTAACACAATGCTCAACCTGAACTCTGGTATTCATTTCCATAAAGTACCATTTCCCGTCATGATCAAGTAAGAATTCACAGGTTCCGGCGCCTTCATAATTTATTGCTTTCGCTGCACGTACTGCTGCTGCTCCCATTTCTTGACGTGTTTGTTCGTCTATAGCAGGGGAAGGCGCTTCTTCTAAAAGTTTTTGGTGACGTCTTTGGATTGAACAATCTCTTTCTCCAAGATGTATAACATTGCCAAAACTGTCACCTAATATCTGAACTTCAATATGGCGTGGATTTTCAAGGAATTTTTCGGCATAAACATCAGGATTTCCAAAGAAATTCTTTGCTTCTGCCTGACAAAGTTCCATGTTAATTTCCACATCATCGTCATTGCGGCAAACTCTCATTCCCTTGCCGCCGCCGCCTGCTGTTGCTTTTAAAATTATCGGGTATCCTACTTTGTTGCCAAATTCTTGAACTTCTTCCACGGTTTTTACAATGCCGGTTCCCGGAGTAACAGGAACGTCATTATCTATCATTGTTTGACGTGCAGTTGCTTTATCACCCATTTTTTTCATTGCATCTGAAGATGGTCCGATAAATTTTATACCTTGTTTTTCACAAATCTCTGCAAAATCCGCTCTTTCGGACATAAAACCGTATCCGGGGTGAATTGCATCTGCGCCTGAAACCATTGCCGCTGACATTATTGATGGGATATTTAAGTAACTGTCTGAACTTTTTGCAGGCCCTACACAATATGCTTCTGTTGCAAGTCTGACGTGTAGAGAATTTGCATCCGCTTGCGAGTATATCGCAACTGTCGGGATCCCGATTTCTCTGCATGCTCTGATTATTCTTACGGCTATTTCACCTCTATTTGCTATTAATACTTTTCTAAACATAATATCCCTCACAGGTAAATACGGAATCACTGCAACAGTACAGCAAGACAATTTTCTATTCCGTTTGTACAAAAATAAAATTTATTGCCTTATTTACCTTTATTCAACATACATTAATACTTGACCAAATTCTACCGGTTGTCCGTCTTCAACGCATACTTCAACAACCTTGCCGGAAATTTCCGATTTGATCTCATTCATCATTTTCATTGCTTCAATAATGCAAACAACATCCCCTTGATTTACCGGCTGTCCGACTTTAACAAAAGGTTCGGCATCAGGAGATGGAGCCATATAAAAGGTTCCAATCATTGGAGATGTTATTGGGGTTCCTGCGCTTTTTGTTCCGGATGCAGGTTGAGATGCTCGGATTTCGCTTTCTGACGCCTCTTGTACGGGTGCAG
>JAFUUT010000214.1 GCA_017477685.1 bacterium
GAGCAACAAACTCAAGGACTTCTTTTTGAATTGCTATTTCTTCCGGAGTTGAAGGGATTTTTAAATCTTCATAGCTCACCCTGTGGCCGGAAGTTGTAACTACTTCTTCTACCTTAGCCGGTTCAAAAACAACCTCTTTTGTGGACATATAACCTGATTTTGAACGGCGCAAACGCCCGTTATCTTTCAATACTGAAATAATAGCGGTAGAAGCAACCCTTTTTACGTATGATTCAAGGGTATCTTCGTTATCAACAGCATCTAAAATTGCGTTCGAACGACGGCAAGTCTCATTGAAGAAATCATCATACAAGTCTTCGTTGCTTGAATATTTTCGGTCACTCTTAATTATACGACTTATTAAATCTATTTTATCTTGTGTTAAAGTCACAAACCTATCCCTCTACTTGGGTAACATTATAACACATTTAAAAATAAATTTTAAGTATCACTGTTGTACTATCGTCATCACGCAAGCTCTCAGGCGCTTTGAGGACATTTAGTGTTTGGTTAACAGTTTGTAACACTATTTTATCAACTTCGGAAGAACCGCTTGATTGAACAATTCTCGCACCGGTAAATGCACCACCCTTATTGAAAGTCGCACTAACTTTTATTTGATTTGAATAAGCATACTCTGTTGCCAACAGCAAATCACTTGTTAAAGCCAATTTCAAACTTCTGCCCGCAGATTGGAAATATTGTCTGAATGCAGGGCTGTATGAAACATAATCAGGAACTTCCCAGCTTACTTTTGAAACCTTCATATACGCAGTAGCAGCAATCGGTTTTGATTGACGAACAATACCTTGTCCCGGAGCAGCTGCCGGTGTAGCATACATATTTTTACTATCCATCTCAACAACATTGTTGTTATCCACTTGAAGTGCATTCGGATCTTCAGGAACAACATTATGATTATCTTCCGGAACATAATCATCAACTATTGGTTCATTTTTAGCAGGTTTCAAGAATTGGAATGCACCAAATCCTATACCCGCAAGAACAACTAGCGCAATAATTATTGCTAATAATGGATTTTTTGTATTCTGTGTAGGATTATTTTTTATAATTCTGACATTGTTATTAAGCATAGAGCTATTATTTGAAGAATAATCGGTATTGTATATATCTCCCAACTCACCTTGCATCGGCTCTTGGGCGGCAGATGAAACATTGATGTCAATAGGAATTTCACCAACACTAAATGTTTTATCGCTTATTATTGTTGAATTTTCTACCGCAAGAGGTTCAGCATCTTCTACGATTTCAGAAATTCCGCCATCAAAAATTTCATCAGCAGCAGAGGAAACAGGAGCTTGATTCATTTGTTCCAATTCTGCAAAACTCAGCATATTTTCTTCAGACGGAGAGGTCGGAATCACATCAGACTGAACTTGTTCACCATCAGAATTTTGCGCAAACTGCGTAAATATATCATCATCATAAATATTTTCAGAGTTATTTTGTTCATTTAAATCGAGCGCATCAGCACTTTCATCCGAAATATCCGGCAATGTAATACCGTCATCGGTAAAATCTTCATTTATGCCGTTAATGGGATCGTCACCATCGAACACTTCTTCTGACAACTCAAGATCGGGATCATCAAGTGAAAGATCAGGTAATTCTTCATCAATACTCTCAGAAACCTGTTCAGATACATCATTTGCCATTCCCGCAAGTTTAATTGCTTCATCTGTAACTGCACTTGAGCCCATATCAACCGCATTTGACACACTATCTGTAATTGCATCGCCAATTGAATTTACAATTCCGCCGGCAGCATTGGCAGCAGCACCGGCAGCAGCACCTGCGGCAGCAACAGTACCCGCTTCAGCCGCACCAAAAGTTGCAGCCATTGCAGCTCCGCCGACAGCAGCACCGCCCGCAATTGCAGCAGCTCCTGATGCAATTGTACCGGCAATGTTGCTTCCTGAATTATCATCTATATCAACATCTTTACTCGTTTCAGAAACAGTTTCCGCTTTTGAATTATTTGCAAAAGCATTTTGAATTGCGTCCGCATCAATTTCTTCAACATTTTCAACTTCTTCTTGAATTGTATCTTCAATATTCAAAATATCATCTGCTAGAGGCTCTGATACAATTTCTTCATCTATAGATTCTGTTATTTCATTTATCTTATCTTCTTCTCCAAAAGATTGGAAATCTTCTTCAAAGTCACTGATACTATCTACATCTTCGGATATATCGGAAATTTCTTCTTCAACTTCTATATTATCATCTTGTGTTACTGTATCTTCTTCTTGAGTAGTGTA
>JAFUUT010000215.1 GCA_017477685.1 bacterium
GCTTTCTTTTCTGCGCGTTCAGCTTCAGTTACAAACCTGTCAGGCTCTCTGAATGTTCTATTTATCCCGTATTTGGCCAGATATCGAACGAATTGACGAAATTCTTCACGTGTAACATTGTTAGGATTGTAGTCAATCGGACATGACGGAATTTCATTACTTACCTGAATAATTCTGTTAGGTCTGAATATAGATATTAATGTATTATATATTTTCATTTTATACTCCATTCAATCAGCAAATAGGATTCTTTCTTATCATAAGAAATATAATTGTTCCCCATGTTAGTAAGCCAAAAATCTGACCTGCAAACACGAATGGAATTATTAATAATGCTGATGAGCTGTCTATTATTGCCGGATTTAAAATCATAATTAAATTAAACGCTAATTGGATAAGAAAAATAACAAAATTGATAATCCAAAAAACAAGCCAAATAATGAAGAATACCGGTTTATTAGGTGTAATAAGGTTGAATCTTCTTTTTATTAATGATGTTAAAGGGATATAGTGTGCAATAAAATATATACCTGCAAAGATGAAGAAACCAAGAAATATTATCGGCATATCAATATTTTTACCTGAGATTATAGTAAATATGTTGAATATAATAAAAATCATTACAGTCAGCATCCAAAAGATGAACATAAACAAGCAGAACCAGTTTAATTCTTTTCTTTCAGCCGTATTTTTATAGTCAAACATATTTTTAAAAGCTAATAAATAACAATTCCACGCAGTATTCATAATTTTCTCCTAAATTCGCAGTTTAAAATGTCCAATTATTCAGCTTTTGAATCAAAAGTTGATAATATCGCAGGGAAAACACATCCTAACAAACATGCCATAAGCATTGCGCCGATAATAGTCAACAAAAACAGTATTATTGCTCCTGCTGAGGTATAAAGTTTTTTGACAATTAACATTATCAATGAAAGTAAAGTACAATATGTAAGAGCAACGTACCAACCAATTTTAACCCCGAGATTATATTGAGTTTGAAAATCAGCATTTGAGCCTGTTTGCAGTAATCCGGATACAATTCCGCCGAGTAGAGCACCTATTATAAAAAATACTATATAAAATCCTATAGCTTGTTTTTTGGTCCTTTTAAACTTAAAATTCATTAATTCCTTAAACATACTCTTTCTCCTATCAATTTGTACCATACAAGGTGCAATTATTCGTATCGCTTAAATATCTTGTAGGTCGGGCATTTGCCTGACACAATAATTTAAAGTTTGTCGTTAAGGTGCCAAAACAGGAACCCGTTGACAAAAAGATTATAGCAAATTTAGGTAATAAGTACAACATTTATCACAATTTGATACTGCTTATGAAATTGGATACGCAGACATATTTAATTTGAAGATTTTTTGGAATTAAAGATTTAATTTTTGTCAGGCAGTGCCTGACCTACAAGCTTAGTGTTGATTAAATCTAGTTGTTTCTTGACATATTGAACATGTGAGAAACCATGTATTTTGTTATCAGGATATTGAAGAGATTTATTATATGCTTCTTTAGCACTACTAAAATCATTTTGAGCCATATAGAAATCTCCCAAAGTAGCAAGTAAACTTGTATTAGTGGGATATTCTTTTAACAAATCGTCCAGCATATTCTTAGCTTCACTGACTCTATTGGTATTTATCATCACATTAACAAGATTATTTAATAGTAATACCTTGTATTGCTTATTAAGATGTTTATACTTTAAACAATTATTAATAACCGCTTCAGCTTCATCAAAACGACTTTCTTTAACCAATAGTGCAGACTCATTAAGACCTAATATTACACTGTTTGAAAAGCCTAATTCCTTGACCTTATTAATGCATTCATGTGCTTCATTGTACCTATTCGTTTCCATGTATATTATAATTAAGTTTTGATATGCATAGGCAATAGTTGAATTTGACATTGCTCCAGAAAGCATTTTTTTAAATCTGTTTTCTAATTTCTCATAATCACCTTGTTTAAATAGTTTATCTATTGTCTGTTGATTAACTATTTGTATAATCATAAAGATAATAAACAATAGAGCAAAATATAACCAAAAACTCATACAGCTACTCCATTATACGCAATTACCAACTTTATAATAATGTCGACGGGGGGACTTTGCCTGAGCGTTGGCGAGCGTATGGAACGCGAGCCCCACAGCGAAGGTATGCCGATCTGTCGGCTGAACCAATAAATTTTTCACAACATGAAAAATTCATGTTCAATCCCGCCTGATACATATAAAAAGGATTTGGACATTTGTCCTAATTCCTTTTTATGGTGTCGACGGGGGGACTTGAACCCCCACAGCTCTCGCCACATGCACCTCAAGCATGCGTGTCTACCATTCCACCACATCGACTGATATTTAATTTTTTTTATAATTTTACTATTAAATTGTCATTTGTCCAATACCGTCGATGTGTCGGATGTTGTCTTTGACAACCCTCTCCTCGAACGATACTTAATCGTTCTCGTCGGCAGAGTACCACATCGACCAGTATTTAATTTCTCTCTCGATTATAGCACAAAATTTTTTGTTTTGTACTATAATATCACTATGAAAAAGAATTTATTATTCACATTTTTAATTTTATTTGCATCTATTGGGGTTTCAAATGCCGATCAGTATGTTCCGGAATTTGATAAAATGCAAATTTTGCGCTGTGAAATTACAGAAACTATCTACAACAACGATAATACCCAAGTTTCTCAAACAGATTATCACAGATTATTCAGGCTTGATGACGGAACAAATACTATCTATATTCAAAAAGAGCGTCCAAGTAGGATATATTATTACGGTGCTGACAAAGTTCAATACAGAGAACAGTCAATGACTGATGATTATATTATGATTTCCAATGTTACAATAGACCGTACAAATAACATTTACAATGCAACTTCTCAAATTACATATGACAATATGGATTACGGCTCACGCCGTGCGGTTGCAGAGGGTAATTGCAAAATCGCTAACTAAACAGTAAATTGTTATTTTTCTTCTTGATAACCAAAGTTTTTCAGACTGGAATCTTTTTTGCGCCAGTCTTTTTCAACTTTGACTTCAAGACCGAGGAAAACTTTCTTTTCTGTTATTTTTTCAAGTTCAAGTCTGGATTCTGTACCGATTTTCTTGAGTAATGATCCGTTCTTACCGATTAGAATTCCTTTTTGACTTTTCTGTTCACAAAATATCGTTGCATAAATCTTGTCAATATCTTCCTGCTCAAAATAATTTGTAATCTGAACGGCAACAGAATGTGGTATCTCGTCAGAAGTATTTAATAAGATTTTTTCTCGTATAATCTCTTGTGCCACATCACGCATCGTTTCTTCCGTTACAACATCTTCAGGATAAAGGATTTCTCCTTGAGGAAGTTTTTTGTAAATATTGTTTATTAAAGTATCAATGTTACGTCCCGTTTTAGCGGAAACTCTTACGATTGGAAGATTTTCTTCAAAAAGCGTTTTATATGTCAAAAGATTTGCTTCTATTTTGTCTGTCTTTTTAACTTTATCAACTTTGTTCATGACAATGATTATGGGGATATTTGTTTGAAGAAGATTTTGTGCAATCCATTTGTCGCCTTTTCCCGCACTTTCAGAACCGTCAACCAGAAACAAAATAACATCAGCATCAGGTACTGCAACTTTTGCCTCGTCTAAAAGGAATTCCCCGAGTTTGTTTAGCGGCTTGTGAACCCCCGGAGTGTCTACAAAAACAATCTGACCCTCAGGTTTTGTGTAAATCCCTTTTATACGTTTGCGTGTTGTCTGGGCTTTGTCTGTTGTGATAACAATTTTCTGCCCCAATATTTGATTTAACAGGGTAGATTTCCCTACATTCGGTCTTCCTATAATTGCAACAAATCCGCTTTTCATAAATATATTGTAACATAAATTTATAATTTTAAAAAAAGTAGCA
>JAFUUT010000216.1 GCA_017477685.1 bacterium
ACCTTCTCTCAAAATTTCAAAATATCGAACCTTAGACATTTTTTTGTTTTTATATACATCGTGATTTCCTAAAACGATATAGTACGGAACTTTAAGCTTTTTAATTATTGATATAAAAGTTCTTAAATTGTCTTCTGTCGGGTTGTTGATGTTATCTCCCGTAAAAACAACAAATGAAATTTCAGGTTGAGAATTTATATCATGAATGGCACTTCTAAGAACCTTTTGGCTGTATTCCGATTCAGCTGAAATATGTGTATCCGTAATCTGAACGAATTTAATATTCTCGGCTTTGGCTATTTCTCCGCATAAAACTATGCTTACTATCAAGACAAAAAGTACAAGTATCCTTTTCATACACATTCTCCCTATGTCTGTCATTATAGCATGAAAATTATAAAATGTGATATAATCGGCATATGAGATTAGACAAGTTTTTAAAAGTATCAAGATTAATCAAGCGCAGAACAGTTGCTAATGAAGTTTCCGATATGGGGCGAGTTTTTATCAACGGTAATCCTGCAAAGCCTGCAAAACAGGTCAAGGAAAACGATATTATAGAAATAGAATATGCCTCAAGAACTTTGAAGGTAAAAGTTCTTAAAGTGCCTCAAGGTGCCGTAAGCGTTCAGCAGGCGCCTGATTTATATTCGGTTATAGAATAATAAATATTAAGTATTGTAACAATATAATCATTTTTTGAAATCTTCTATTCTGAAAAAACTTTATTAAATTATAGAGAGCAGTTAATACGGAGATATTAAAGATGGTTGACAGTATTCAAGGTAATAGCAGAGTTAATTCTGTAAAATTAAGCAATATCGCAAAATTTAAAAATACAATGGCGCCTGCGTTGGGTTTGTTTGGCTTTGGTGCGAAAGATAGTACCGTAAAAAGTCCAATGGCAAGGCTTGAGAAGATGTTTAATTTTGATACTCCTGTTTATCATAGGGGGATTCAACAATTGTCAATAAAGGACTCTGATTTCATTCCGGATAAAGAGTTTGAAGATAAAAAGTATTGCGAAGTATAAATAGCAAAAAAATAGCTAAGGTTTTTTACCTTAGCTATTTTTTTTATGGTGTTTAACTATGCAGAATAAACACTGACTTGTTTTCTGTCACGTCTGTGAGGTTCAAACTTAACAGTTCCGTCAATTAATGCATACAAAGTATCATCAGAACCGATACCTACATTATTCCCCGGATGAATTTTTGTTCCTCTTTGACGAACAAGGATATTACCTGCTTTTACAGCTTCTCCGCCGAATTTTTTAACGCCTAAACGCTTCGCTTCGGAGTCGCGGCCGTTACGGGTAGATCCCATACCTTTCTTATGTGCCATTTTTCATTTTCTCCTTTTTACTTTATCTTACTACATTTACTGCGTTATTCAGCTGAAGCTTCAGCAGTTTCTTCTTTTGCTTTCTTTGCAGAAGTTCTGATTTTAGAAATCATAACTCTTGTAAATTCTTGTCTGTGACCTTGTTTTTTTCTGTAACCTTTTTTAGGTCTTTGTTTGAAAACGATAATCTTTTTAGCTTTATCGTGTTTAAGGATTTTTCCTTCTACGGAAGCTCCTGAGACATAAGGTTGTCCAACTTTTGATTTTTTACCGTTAACAAGCATAACGATTTTGTCAAAAACAACTTTAGAATCAGCTTCGCCTTCCAACAATTCGATATCAACGTAGCGTCCTTCTTCTACTTGATATTGCTTTCCGCCGGTTTCAACTATTGCGAACATTTTTCTATCCTTTCGTTTGTGGGATCGTAATTATACCGCCGGTGTGGGGTACAATATTTTTAAGAACGATTGCCCGAGTAATTACATATTGTATTATTAAACGATAAAGTCCTATTGTCAAGCTATTTTGATAATATAATTATAAAATATTTATTATTGACATTTTGTAATAAAAAAGTTAATATCACCTAAGGTTACTTTTTTAACTTGGAGTTTATCATGAAAAAATGTTTTACCTTGGCGGAAGTGATTATTACTATCGG
>JAFUUT010000217.1 GCA_017477685.1 bacterium
AATTACCCGTTTTTTTTATTATATGTAGTCTATTTTATTAAGTTCCACTTTTTCAAAAGCATTTTTTATTGACTTAGCATTGTCCAATCCGCGATTGAGCATATAATCAATAGATTCGCTTGATATAAAAAACTCATCCGTCTTGGCGCTATAAGCCGCGTGTGTAGTCATTTTACCATTTTTAAAAACAGAAAACGGAATATTTAATGAAAATAACATTTCTTTAAATTTACCGAACAATTCCAGACTTTTAGGAACATTTTTAGAACCCAGCAAAATAGCATGTAAATTTTTACTACCCACATCTATATGCTTCTTAACATATCTTAAAACAGAATCAAAATCATGATTTTGCGACCTGCATGGATTTAAGTGCATTAGCAAGGCTTTTTCTCCGTTTGTTATTAAACAAACGCAGCAATTTAAAACATCCTTAGTATATACCGAAGTTCCTTTAGCACTTGTGCCAAGAACCCACGGGTATCCTGCCAAATTATCTATTCCCATACTCCTTGAAATTTTATTAAAATCTTTCAGAGTCACCGGAGTAATTTTTGAAGTAAAAGTGATATTGCTGCAATAATTATTCATATCAATATTAAAGTTCCTGAATAAAAAAATTTGCTAGTAATTCTCCACATTAATATATATAGAAAGAGAGTTGGTCTTGATTATGATTTTTCTTTACACTATCATATAACTGAAAAAAGGAAGGAAAGAGGGAAAATGTTAGATATTAAGTTGATTAGAGAAAATCCGGAAAAGATAAACGAATTATTAAAAAGAAGAAACCCTGAATTATCAATCGATGAAGTCATTAAGATTGATGAAGAAAGAAGAAAAATTCAAACTCAGGCTGATGAACTTCGTGCAAAACGTAAAAATGAATCTCAAAAAATCGGTATGATGAAAAAAAATGGTGAAAATACTGATGCTATACAAGAAGAAGTTCGTAAGCTCGGAGATGAGATAAAAGAGCTTGAAGACAAACAAAACGAGCTTGACGCAAAGCAAAGGGACGTATTATTACATATTCCGAATATTCCTGATGAAACAACTCCAATCGGAACTTCCGAAGATGATAATGTTGTAGTTTCAACTTGGGGTAAACCGACAGAATTCTCATTTACCCCAAAAGCACACTGGGATTTGTGTGAAGAAAAAGGTTTGGTAGATTTTGAACGAGGGGTAAAACTTTCACAATCAAGATTTACATTATATAGAGGCAAAGGTGCAAGATTGGAACGTGCAATCATTAACTTCTTCTTGGACCAACATACAGAAAATGAAGGTTATGAAGAAATTTTACCTCCATTTATGGCAAATGCCGCAACTATGACAGGAACAGGACAACTTCCAAAGTTTAAAGAGGATATGTACAAATGCGAACAGGAAGATTTGTATCTTATTCCAACAGCAGAAGTTCCTGTAACAAATATATATTCAGGTGAAATATTATCAGAAGATGATCTTCCTATGTATATGACAGCATACACTCCATGCTTTAGACGAGAAGCAGGTTCTGCCGGCAAAGATACAAGAGGGTTAATCCGTGTTCACCAATTCAACAAAGTCGAAATGGTTAAATACACGACTCCTGAAACTTCACCTGAAGAACACGCAAAACTGACTGCAGACGGAGAAAAAATGCTTCAACTTTTAGGCTTGCCGTATAGAAAAGTCGCATTATGCAGTGCTGATATAGGTTTCAGCGCAAATAAATGCTGGGATTTAGAAGTATGGTTACCGTCGTACAATACTTATAAAGAAATATCAAGCTGCTCAAATTACGGTGATTATCAGGCTCGCAGAGCGAACATCCGCTACAAAGAAAAAGCAACAGGCAAAACAAGATTTGTCCACACAATAAACGGATCAGGTCTTGCAGTCGGCAGAACATTTGCCGCAATTGTTGAAAATTACCAGCAAGAAGACGGAACAATAATTATTCCTGAGGTATTAAGAAAATACACAGGATTTGACAGAATATAAAAACTTTAAGAGGCGGTTAAATTAACCGCCTCGCTTATTAGCTGAAAAACTTTGTTTGTTTTATTCCATTGTTCCGAATACTCGATTTTTTTCCTTTTCTGCAGACTTAACCATTCTTTTTATAAAGCCCAAAGGAGATTCAAAAAATAAATATTGGCTATGAAGTTTTGTAGGTATAATACGCCCGAGATACCCAATACACGAAACCATACCTGAAAACATGCCGGTATATTTATCCCCAAATAAAGTAACATTAACAGGATTCTCCTTTTGAGCTTCTACTATTTTCATAAATTCATCCCATTGTTTATTACTTAATTGCGATACCAACAAATCTTTTGCCATATTGTATTCTACAGCCTTGAATGTTATCGGTTTTGTACTATTTACTTTTAAGTCCATAAATATTTCTCCTGTTTATATGCTTTCTTAGTCATAATATGTTCCATCTTCTATATCATATTCTATATTTGCTATCTGTGCAGGAGTTCTGCCGCGCTGGTAATACCATACTTTGTTCCCTTCAGGATCATTTGCATACGTATACCCATAATATTTTTCAAGCATTTCAGTTCTTTCATTTTTTTTAT
>JAFUUT010000218.1 GCA_017477685.1 bacterium
GACATCCCAATTAGAAATCGTACGGGGTGCAGCTAAAGGGAAAACATTGACACAAGCAACAATAGAAACAGGTTTGAAGCTAGGGAAAGAAGCAATTAGTATACCATTTAAATCGAGTGCTGATGTACTTAAAGTAGGTCTTGAATATGGTAATCAATTTAGAATACTTAATAACATCACTTTTGGAATGTTAGGAAAAGGTGCATCATGGCTTGGACTTCGTTAAAAACCTAAATCATCTAACAATTTTTTATTGGAGGACAATCTATCCACCGCAGAACCGGAAATTATATCTGACACCTTGCCGCTCTTAATCAATGAGTCCACAATATCCTCTTGAGAATTATCTTCAGGATTTGACATTGCAATCTTTGTAAAAGATTTGATATCTTTTTTCCGGACATACAAATCCAAAGCATATTTCGACATCCCGCGAAGAAAAATTTTTCGCTGCTTGTCATGCAAATCTTCAATAGGAGAAGTCGCACCAAAATAGGTGTTTTGAGAATTCATCGTTCTTATTTTTTTGACAATGCTTTTTAAAGATGCCATATATCCCTCTCTTATAATATATATTATATATTATTTTTCAATAAATGCAAATAGCTTAAATTAACAATAACAATCCTTTCACATTTGCATATAAACAAAAAATTTGATAACATTTTTATATGGATAATATTGTAGAAAAGCTGAAAGAATTGGGATTTAACTCATATGAGGCAAAAGTTTATCTTGCCTTATTGAAAAAATACCCGACAACAGGATATGAGATTGCACAAACGGCAAATATCCCGCAGTCACGAGCTTATGATGCATTAAAATCACTTGTTAGCGAGCAGATTGTTATACCTGATGATAATAAGCCCCAAAAATATTCCCCGATATCACCAAAAGAACTTACAAAAAGATTTAAAAGAAAGATAAATTCAACAATAGACTACTTAGAAAAAAGACTTCCGGAGGTAAAAGAGAACTATAATGAACCGGTTCACAATATTGAAGGATATGACGTAATACTTGAAAAGACAAAAGAACTTATCAATAATTCGCAACGCTCACTATATATTGAAATATGGGAAGAAGATTTTAAACATTTAGATAAAGAAATCGAGGCTGCATACGACCGTGGAGTTGATATAAAAATAGTTGCTTACGGAAAAATAAAAACTCAATTCGGAACAGTTTATTATCACAATTGGGCAAACGATATAGAACAAACTATAGGCAGGCTGATATGCATACTTGCCGATAACAAAGAAGGAATTTTCGGTAAAATTGAGAAGGATGCTATCTGGACAGAAAATGCAAAAATCACATTCCTGCTAAAAGAGTTTATGGTACACGATATGTACCTTCTTGACGTAGGCTTGAACTTCCCTGAGCAGCTGAAATATTTCTATGGACCCGGATTTAAGAAATTAAAAGACAAAATTTTGGCTAAAGACTCTAAATACAACATTCACTAAAAATTGTAATAATAATTTACTTTTAATTTTAAAATTTGAGTTCTATAATTGAGAAAAAGAAAGAGCATGTTTTTTGGGAGATAGTTATTAAAAATGGAAGGGTATTGTTTTGAGTTAATCACCGGACCTATGAGTTGCGGTAAAACAGAAGAACTTTTGAGAAGAATCAGACGTTGCATTATTGCGAAGAAAAAAGTCAAAGTATTCTCTCCTGATGTTGACACACGTTCTGGAGGAGATTATATTGAATCTCGCAACGGGCTATGGCTCGATGCAATAAAAGTTAAACATTCTATAGAAATATTGAGCCTTGTAAAAGATGTACAAGTAGTCGCAATAGATGAATTGCAGTTTTTTGACACAAATATTGTTCCTGTAATAAACGAACTTATGAAACAGGGCAAAAGAGTAATAGGAACAGGTTTAGAATTAGACTTTAAAGCAGAACCGTTCGGATCGATGCCGGAGCTGATGTGCATCGCAACAAAAGTAGATAAACTGCATGCTGTATGTATGAAATGCGGCTGCGACCACGCTACAAGAACACAACGACTTATTGACGGAAAACCGGCAGATAAAAGTTCTCCTCTGATTATGATAGGGGGAGACGAAACTTATGAAGCCAGATGTATAAAATGCTATGAATTGCCGGATATCAAAAAGAAAGCAAAAAATTTAGGACTGAAACTTTTACAATTCAATAAATAATAATTTGGGCGGGAACTGAAATTCCCGCTTCTTTTTATTGATGGATGAGTAATATAAGACAGGAAAAACGTGATATTTTGGAACAGAAAAACAATTATCCACTGTAACTATCTTTTTTTTTCAAAGTATGTTAATATAAATTAAGTTATGGAACATTTATTTGATAATTCCGTCTTAAATTAGAGGTAGGAATTATTGGAGGTTATAAATACGAATGAAAAAATTATTTAGAAAGAGCGCCGTATTTTTTACTCTGTTTATTGTGATGTTTGCTTGGACACTAAAATCAAACGTATTAGCGGCTACCCCGATAGAAATGTATGATAATGTGTGGAGACTTATCAATACAAAATATGTTGACCAAACAAATAATGAACAAAATTGGCGGAAATGGCGTCATAAGTATGACAATGTAATCAGAACAAATGAAGATGCATATGTTGCAATAGACACAATGGTCGCAAGTTTGAATGACCCTTACACAAAATTTCTGAATCCAAAAGAATTTCAGGAAGAAACAAGTTCAATAAAAGGTTCACTAAAGGGTATCGGTATCCAAATCGGAGTAAAAGACGGGAAATTAATGGTTATTGCACCGATAGAAGACACCCCTGCAGAAAAAGCAGGATTACTCGCTGATGATGAAATTCTTTCAATTGACGGGAAAAGTACAAAAGGTATTACAGTTGATAAAGCGGCAGACCAAATCAGAGGAGAGGAAGGAACCCAAGTTACCCTGCTTATCAAACGTAAAAATATGGAGCCAAAAGAATACACAATAACCCGTGCGGAGATTGAAATTAAGTCTGTAACTCAAAAAGTTCCTACAAAAATGGAAGTACCGAGTGACATTTGTTATATCAGATTAAGTTCTTTTATCAGCAGAAATGCAGCAAAAGAAGTTGCGGATATTATAAACTCAAATAAAGATAAAAAAGCTTTTATTATTGATTTAAGATCAAATCCGGGCGGACTTTTGAGTAATGCAATATACATTTCCGATATGTTCCTAAACGGAGGTGCAATTGTTAGTACAGTAGATCGTGACGGCTACAAAGAGACACAAAAAGCAACAAATAGCCTGTTGACGACAAAACCTTTAGTTGTTTTACTAAACAAAGGTTCTGCTTCTGCAAGCGAAATCTTCTCAGGAGCAATGAAAGACAATAAAAGAGCCGTCTTGGTCGGAACTCAATCTTTCGGAAAGGGGCTTGTACAGGAAATTAATAAACTTCCTAATAATGCGGGGATAAATATTACAATACAAAAATATCTGACCCCTAACGGAACAGACATACATAAAAAAGGTATTACGCCTGACGTAGTCGTTGAATTGACCGATGAGGAAGTTAAAAATAAAGATGACGTTCAGCTAAAAA
>JAFUUT010000007.1 GCA_017477685.1 bacterium
CCTAATTATGACAAGATTAAAAAATTAGGAGACTATATTCTTGTCAAACAGAATAAAAAGTATGGAGTTCTTGATAGTGAAGGGAATTTCATCAGCGAGATTATATATAGTGATGTAAAACTTGAAAGAAATAAATTGAAAGGCTTAAAACATAAAAATAACTGGGTGGATATTTTGTAAAAACTTCACTTTTGTCTTGAATTGACCTATAATTTTGATATGAAAAAGTTTGACTTTTTTAATCAGTATAGGGATCCGGTAATTATTGTAAGGGATTATGAAGATGTTGTTTTTCGAAACAATGTTTTTTGTCGTGTTTTCAAACAGTTTGATACACTTAAAAAATTCGCTCATCGCATGAATTTTGACATGTGTCCTATGGATAGTGAAAATGTGGATTTGTTCTCTCCGATATTTCAGGCGATAATTTCTAAAGAAAACTTTTTTGCCGTTGTATCATATTCCTCTGCGCCCGGTGAAACCGTATACTACGAAATGACGACCGTAAAACGCGGTAGATACACAATATTCTTTTTTACGGATATTAGTTCAAATGTAATGTTAGAAAATAATATTGAAGAACAAAAGAAATTCAAAGAAAAATTATCAAAATTGCAGGATGAAAATGATGAACTCCAAAAAATTCGTCAAAAGGCACAAACTCAGGCCTTTAAGATTGCATTAATAAATAAGGTTTCTAATATTATAAGAGAATCTATGAATATTTCGGATATTTTGAATTCGGTTTTGAAAGAACTTTCTATAATGTTTGGCTGCTTCCGTGCTTATTACGCTTTTTCTCAAGAGGACGGGACATTCAAAATTGCAGAATGCTATGGCGAAAATGATATCCAAAATGAATCAATTCTTTTTGATAATTATGTAATGGAAAAACTTCATAATCGCGAGATTTCGACCGGTTATTCAATGGCGGAATATATTGGGGCTGCTCCTTTCAAGCAATCTGTGCTGCGGATTGTTGTTCCTATTTTTCATATTCAGAAAATGATGGGAGTTTTGGTATTATTGAGTTATCAAAAACGTGAACTTAATGAAGAAATCGAAATTCTCGATGCAGTTTCTTCTCAACTCGGTAACGCAATTATAAGAGCGGAACTTTACCAAAAAAATATGCAGAATGTGAAAGAGTTAAGAAAAGCATTAACTGAATTGAAAGAAACGCAATTGCAATTGATAAATTCTGAAAAAATGGCGTCATTAGGTCAGCTAGTGGCGGGAATTGCGCATGAAATAAATACTCCTGTTGCTTCTATTAAGTCCAATAATGAAATTTTGACAAAATTACTTTCAAAAATTGAGCAAGAAGATATAAAAGATATGTTTTCTCAAATAAATTCAATAGATAAAGAAGCTATTGACAGAATAAGTAAGATAGTTTCTTCTTTGAAAAAGTTTGTTCGTCTTGATGAGGCACAACTTCAGGAAGCTGATATCAATAAAGAAATGGATTTGACCCTCGAAATTATCAGGCATGAAACAAAAAATAAAGTTGAAATAGAAAAACATTATGGTGATATTCCTATGATAAAATGCTATCCGAACATGCTTAATCAAGTATTTACAAATATTCTTGTAAACGCCTGCCAAGCTATTGAAACACAAGGAAAAATAGTTATAACAACTTCTTATGAAAATTCAAATTTAATTATTAAAATCAGAGATAACGGAAAAGGAATACCAAAAGAAGATTTGAATAAAATTTTTACTGTCGGATATACTACAAAAGGTGTAGGCGTAGGCACAGGATTAGGGCTTGCAATAAGCCAAAAGATTATTGCAAAACACAATGGTGAAATCCATGTAACAAGTGAGGTTGGGGTAGGTACGGAATTTATTATTACTCTCAAATGTGAGTAATAAAATGTTACAAAATTGAAATATTTTTACCCCTCTATAACTGTATTATACATATTTTTATAAAAACATTATACAAAATTTGTAAAAATATTTAGTTGGTCAAGGTAGAAAATGAAAAAATGTGTTAATATAAAACTACCGAATGATTAAGTGTCGGAATTACCCTTAATAAAATTACACTGTGTAACCGTTGTACAAAGGAATAAAAATAATAAAATATTATGAATTGTAAACAAATATAACAAAAGTATTACTAAAATAGCAATTATTTTCACAAATTATTTTTTATATATAAGTAAGTAGTGTGAATAATTTTATGTGTCGGAGGAAAATAATGACAATTAGTGTGAACAGTAAGAAAAAACAAGTTAAAAAGTCTTTTGATGAATTACTTAATGATTTAAGAACAAGTAATTCTGAAAAGGTTCGTTACAACGCTGCTCGTATTTTGGGCGAAATGGGAGATTCCAAAGCTGTTGAACCTTTGATTGATGTTCTTAAACATGATAAAAATGGTTCTGTAAGACTTTATGCTGCTCGTGCATTGGGTGAGCTTGGTGATTCAAAAGCTACACTTCATTTGATTGAATCTTTACGTGAAGACAGAAATGTTGACGTAAGAGTTCGTGCAGCAAGAGCATTAGGCCGTTTAGGCGGTGCAATCGTAGTTGAACCATTAGTGGAAGCATTGAATGATGAAAATCCTCAAGTTTGTATCACTGCAACAGATGCTTTAATTGAAATTGGTGATGTTGCAACAGATGCTTTGATTGAATCTTTAGATCACGAAAAAGTTAATGTAAGATGTGATGCAACAAGAGCTCTTGGTGAAATCGGTAATAAGAAAGCCGTAGATAAAGTTATCAATATGTTATATGACGAATGGGTAAATGTTCGTATATATGCCGTAACATCTTTGGGCAAATTGAGTGATGCAAAAGCTGTTCCTGCATTGATTGATGTTATGAAAAACCGCTCGGAAAATGAACTTGTAAGAGCCGGTGCAGCAGCTGCATTAGGTGTTCTTAGAGATACAAGAGCATTATTGCCTTTAAGAGAATTGATTATGGAAGCTGAAGAATTAGGTGAACTTGAAGATACAGCTTTGAAATCATTTAAAAAGATTATGGCTGCGAATTGGCAATCAATTCCAGGCGCAACCCCTGCTAAAAAACCTGCAGGTGTATTCTAATTGACAAAGAATATAAGCTGCATAGCTAATAAAAACGGTCTTTACACAAGACCGTTTTTATTTTATGTTGTAAATGTTAATGTTTATTAAAAAAGGTTTCTTTTTATTTGTTATTGGGTTAAAATCATACTATGTCTAAAGGGGAAAAGTTATATTTAGATGTGCCGCCCACAAAAGCTCGCGGCAAGGAGGAAAAGTTTAAACCGGCTAAAACTAATAAGTTTTGGCTTACTATTGCCAGTTTATTTTTCTTCAATATGCTTCAAAATCGTTTTTATGCAATGAGATATAATGGTGTTGAGAATTACAAAAACAGAGATAAAGAAGTTCCGACTATTATGTTTTCGCCTCATTGCAATTGGTGGGACGGAATTGTTATGTACAATATTACTCACCGTATTTGCCACAAAGAAATTCGTTTGATGGTTGAAGAATTGAATAGATTTCCTCTTTTGAGACGTGGTGGTGCGTATTCTGTTAATAAAAAATCTGCTCAATCTGCAATGAAAGCTTTGAAATATTCTGTAGATTTGTTGAAAGATTTAAGAAATCAGTTATGTATATTTCCTCAGGGGATTATCAGACCTCCGCATTACAGACCGATTGAATTTCAAACAGGACTTGCTTATATTGCGCAGAGTGCTGTAAAAAAATACGGCAAAGTTAATTTGATTCCGATAGCGGTTGATTATTGTTTTTTGAGAGATAATCGTCCGGAAGTTATTGTAGATTTTGGAAAATGTATTGAACTTACCGATAAGAATATCGATAGACATGAATATACAAAATTCCTTGAAAAAGCATTGGAAATAGTTTGTGATGAGCAATATCAAAATATTTCAACAGGCAAAGTTGAAGAATATGATATTTTGTTCAAACAGCATCTAAAATGGTACAGGAGAATTGAACAGCGTTTGAAAAGCATTGATTTGCCTGAAGTTGCAGACGTTTAACATTTTTTAATATATAGGCAATTTTCGTGTGGCAAAACACTTTATTAATACATAGGATATTAATAAAGGGGAAAAATTATGCCAATAGATAACAAAATTTCTGTATCAACATTTCAAAATGTTGATGGTTCCAATTTTACAACTGCCGGAGCTGAAACAGGTATAAAGGGTGATAAAGGGTCTTTAAGTTTTTATGGCGGTATTGGTACGAACTTTACCAAAGGTTCAACCGGTGTTGTTTTTGATTTTAAAGGAAGTGTAAATTATGGCAACACTCCTTTAAGCGGTGCCGTTCGTATAAGAAACAATATCAACGGAAATGATCCTCATGCACAAATCAGGGTTCAGCCTGCAACTGTAACTATTCCTGTTGCCGAAAATGCTAAAGTTTATGCTACTCCTTATATGGCAACAAAAATAAGTTACAAAACCGGTGATACAAATACTAAATTTGGAGTTTTCAGCGGTGTTTCGCAAAAAGTCGGCAAAGTAAGTGTATTTGTTGAGGGACAGTTATATGATTTAACTAAAGTCAACAAATCTACTGTAGGTGTAAACGGTGGAATATCAATTCCGTTTTAGAATTATTCTTCGTCAAGGCTCAAAATAGCCATGAATGCTTCTTGCGGAATTTCAACGCTTCCGACAGATTTCATACGTTTTTTACCGCGTTTTTGTTTTTCTAAAAGTTTACGTTTACGGGTAATATCACCGCCGTAACATTTTGCCAAAACGTTTTTGCGCATTGCTTTAATATTTGTACGTGCAATTATTCTTCCTCCGACAGCAGCCTGAATAGGAACTTCAAACAGTTGTTTCGGGATAATTTCTTTTAATTTTACGGTGAGTTTTTGTCCGATATAGTATGCGCTGTCTGTATGGCAGATAACTGATAGTGCGTCAACAACTTCACCTGATAGCATGATATCAAGTTTTACTAGGTTTGAACGCTTGTATCCGCAAAATTCGTAATCCATACTTGCATAACCTTTTGTGCGGGATTTCAATTGGTCATAAAAATCTGTAATAACTTCGCTCAATGGAATTTCGTATGTTAAATCCACACGAACTTTATCTAAATAGGTCATATTGATAAAGATTCCGCGTTTTGATTGCGCCAAGTCCATTAAAGTCCCGACATAATCGTTTGGAGCAAGAATTTGAACTTTTACATACGGTTCTTCGATAAAATCACGATACTGTGCATCAGGAAGATTTGACGGGTTATCAATATCTAAAACTTCCCCGTTTGTTTTATGAACTTTGTACACAACAGACGGTGCGGTTGTAATAAGAGAAAGGTCATATTCTCTTTCAAGACGTTCTTGAATAATTTCCATATGGAGCATTCCAAGAAATCCGCATCTAAATCCGAACCCCAATGCATTTGATGTTTCAGGTTCAAAAGTGATAGAACTGTCATTAAGTTTTAATTTTTCCAGAGCCTCTTTTAGATTTGCATAATCTTCATTATCAACAGGGTAAAGCCCCGAAAATACCATAGGCAAAGCTTCTTTATATCCCGGTAATGGTTCTGATGCGGGGTTTTCAACGGTTGTCAAAGTATCACCCACAAATCTTGTCAACTCTTTAATTGACCCTGCAAAATACCCTACATCTCCGCAGCGGAGTTGTTTTACCGGTACTCTTTGCGGGTTTTGATATCCTAGCTCAACGATTTCGCATTCTTTCCCTGTTGCCATAAATTTTACTTTATCGCCGACATTCATAACGCCGTCAACAACTTTAAAATAGCATACTGTGCCTAAATATTGGTCATATACACTATCAAAAATCAATGCTCTAAGCGGTTTATCCGTATTGTCAACAGGTGCAGGAACATAATCTACAATAGCTTCTAAAACTTCTTCTATTCCCTCGCCTGTTTTTGCGCTGACAGGGATTGCAATAGAAGTATCAAGTCCCAAAATTTCTTCTATCTCTGCTTTAACTTTTTCCACATCGGCTGATGGCAGGTCAATTTTATTAATTACCGGAATAATTTCCAAATTTTGTTCGATTGCTAAATATACGTTGGCCAATGTTTGAGCTTCAACACCTTGAGTCGCGTCAACAATCAATAATGCTCCCTCGCATGCAGCCAGAGAACGAGAAACTTCGTAAGAAAAATCAACGTGTCCGGGGGTATCAATAAGATTAAGCTCATATTCTTTACCATTCTGAGCTTTATAGTTCATTCTTGCGGCGTTGAGCTTGATTGTAATTCCGCGTTCTCGCTCGATATCCATAGAATCCAAAAGCTGTTCTTGCATATCTCTTTGAGATACGGTGCCTGTTTTTTCTAAAAGTCTATCGGCAAGTGTTGATTTTCCGTGGTCAATATGGGCAATTATACAAAAATTTCTTACATTTTCACGATTAGTCATAAGTTTATTATATCCAAAAAAGTTTCAAACTCAATATATATATGTTTGAAAATACCTCACCCCTAACCCCTCAGCTAACGCATACAGGCTCGCACGCTTCGCTTTGTATCCCCAAGGGGCGAGGGAGAATAAAAATCCTCCAAATAATATATTTACCTATTGAAAATAAAATTGTATTATGTGTTATGCTGGGAGGATTTATGAAAAAAGTTGTATATATATTACTTGTATTAATGATTTTGTCGTTTGGAGCGATAAAACTTAGTCAATATGCTCAGGCTATTACTCTGGGCATGAATTAGTACGGAGTGTTAAGCAGGCTTGAAAACACCCCTAAAAAGTTGTATAATAGAATATAATATAAGAGTGGCGACGAGGAATATTTTGTATGAAAAAAGCGTTTACAACTGCTGAATTGTTAATTTCATTGGTTATTATTGGGGCAATAGCATCTCTGGTGGTTCCGACAATCGTAAAAGATTATAATACAAGAATTCGTACTGCTGCTATCAAAGATAACTATGCAAACATAATGGCAGCGATAGAAAGAGCTTGTGCAGATGAAAATGTAACATATTTTTCTCAAACCGGTTATATGCAAAACGGAAACAGTATTAAAGAATTTATGAATAAATACATAAGAGGGGTTGAAAAGAATTCATTTGCTGCCGGTAGTGTATATAGAAGGTTTTATAATGGGAATAGTTATTCTCCGTCTAGTGTCAGCTGTAATGCTAATTTATATTGCTACACAATGCAAAGCGGAGCAGCCCTAAAAGCGGAATGTAATCCTGTTTCTAACAAACCCAGATGTACTTTTTATATTGATACAAATGGTAAAGGGGAACCGAATAGAGGCGGGGTAGATATGTTTTCATTTATCATTGGTGCGGATTCTAATGACCCAATCGTAATTAATTCTACTGTGTGCAGGAATAGTGCTCTAGGAACCAATTGTATAAATCAATTGTTAATCAATGATTGGGATCTTGAAAAACTATGGACAGAAACTTCAGCACCAAGGTGGTAAGAGGATAAAACAGATTTATAAAATATTAAAATTGGAGATAAAAATATGAAAAAAGCTTTTACTTTAGCAGAAGTCTTAATAACACTAACGATTGTCGGTACGATTGCGGCCTTGACAGTTCCGCAGGTTATACAGGATTATAAGTACAAACTTTATACTACCCAGTTGAAAAAAGTCTATGCTGAGGTATCTGAAGCTGTTGAAACGGCAAAAACTAACGAAAATACAGACCATTTCTATCAAACTAAGGCTTTTTCCGAAACTTCGAATGCGGATGTAGGGGCGCAATTTTTCTTGACCAACTATTTTGCTCATATTGATGCTGACACTGCCGCTAATCTGGCATCGCCGGCAGAGGGAGATTTACAATTTACAAGTATGGATGATGCTGTTATAGAAAGCAATTTAATTGGAGGAATCGGTTATTGCATTAAAACAAAAAGCAGTTCTATAATTTGTGCTAATTATGATGAGGGTGGTGTTCTAAATGTTGTTACCGATGTTAACGGTTTAAAAAACCCGCCAAATACAGCGGGACGTGATATATTTTCTATGCACATTGATGCGGAGGGTATAATAAGCGATGCAGACACTGAATGTGGTGAAGGAGAAGAGGAGTCTCCATTTACTGCAAGTGCGGGATGTTTGCGTCAAATTATTGAAGACAATTGGCAGATGGAGTACTAAGTATATGAAAAAAGGCTTTACTTTAGCAGAAATTATAATTGTTGTTGCGATAGTGGGTTTTGTTTCTATGCTGACAGTACCTTCTGTTATGGAAATGTATAAATACAAAGTTCTTACTGCCCAATACAACCGTGCATTTTCTGATATTACAACCGCACTTGGTAATGCAATTCAGGATGAAAATTCCGCAAGTGTTTCCGCTTCACAAGGGTTCTATTCTACAAAATATTATAATGGTACTATTGGTGATGCTTCCTTTCAGGCTATGGGAAGTTTTATTGATAAGTATATAAAGACATTGCCAAAGGTAGAAAATGAAGGTGTTACTAAAATAGATACCAGTGAAGGCCTTATTAGAATGGAGGGAGTGTTTGGTAATACCGTATACGGAAGTGCGGTAGTAACCGATACCAATTTTGATATAAGTGCGTTTCCTAATAATAATCAAATCCCGTGCGTATTATCCAAATATGGTGCTGCAATATGCATGTCCCTTGGAAATAACGATAGTATTAAAAATGTTATAGTGACAGAAGGGAAGACTCTTGCAGAGGGAGGAGAATACACAAAAACTAAAAATATACAAGTAGTCAATAATAAGCCGCCTGTTATTTTTTATGTGGATACAAACGGCCAGAAAGGACCTAATATAAGCGGTTATGATTTATTTACTTTTCAGGTAAATGCAGACGGAACTCTTTCTGATGTTTATCTCGAAAATGAAGGCAATGTTCAATCTGTTGCAGCTGATCAATGCGGACGAGGTGAAGGATATACCAATACGTTTGGTTGTGTTACGCGTGTTGTAGAAAACGGCGGTAGGGTCGTAAAGTTTTAATGTAATAAAAATATTTGAAGGTTGATATAAAATATGAAAAAGGCTTTTACTTTGGCGGAAATAATAATTGTATTGATTATAGTCGGAGTTATCTCTGCACTGACTGTTCCGGAAATGATTGATATGTATAAGTTTAAAGATTTAACCGCGAGGTACCAGCGTATTTATTCTGAATTAACAACAGTTTTTACCTACGCAGCTACTGAAAATAATATGGCTGAATCTTCTGTGGAAGGACCTACCGGATATTATGCATCAGAATTCCATCCTGCGTACACTATGGATGGGATTAATGCCCGCCATCGGTTAATGGAACATTTTCATTTTGTCAGATGTCAGCAGAATTACGGTTTTGGGTCTTGTTTTGCGGATAGATATTATAATATAAGAGGCGATACTACTAAAACCTGGGCGGACTTTGCATTTACATCGTCTTTTACTTTTTCTTATACTACAACAGTAAAAACAAAATGGGGTGCTTCAATTTTATATTATGTCCCTGTAGATAGTACTGTGCCTGTTGTATATAAAGTCAGAAGAAAAGTTTTGGATGATGATGGCACATATCGTACTGTAGTTGAAAATGTAATAGATGATGAACTTCCTCCAAGTTTGGTTGCTGTAGATACAAACGGGCCGAAAGGTCCGAATGTAATCGGTTATGATTTATTTACTTTCGTTGTAAATGATGACGGTTCGTTGACCGATGTTTATACGGCAGATGCGCATAACAATGTTCATTATGTATCCGCAGATCACTGCGGCCGTGTTTCAACCCGTAATATGACCGGCAGTAAAAGGTTGAATACTTCTCAAGGTTGTGTCACCAGAGTAATTGAAAACGGCGGCAGAGTTACCAAGTTCTAGGATTAGTTATTATCTATCTTGCTAATGTATTTTTTTTAATATAAAATACCGTTGTAAAACGGTATTTTTAAGTAAGGAGATTTTATTATGTCAAGAAAACCAATTATTGCCGGAAACTGGAAAATGAATCTTTGCCAAAGTGAAGCTAAGGCTTTATTTGATGGTATCAGCTCTTTCGTTTCCAATTACAAAGCAACTCAATTACCTACAGTAATTATTGCTCCTGTATTTACTTCATTAAATCAAGTTCATGCAATTTCTTGTGATTGCGGGTGTGAAGGTTGGAAGTTGTCTGTTGCAGGACAAAATTGCCACTGGGAATCATCAGGCGCTTATACAGGCGAAATTTCTGTTGAAATGTTGAAAGATGCAGGATGCTCTTATGTAATCATCGGACACTCTGAAAGAAGACAATATTTCTCTGAAACAGATGAAATGATTAACAAAAAAGCAAAAGCAATTTTAGCAGGCGGTCTAATCCCTATTATTTGCTGCGGTGAATCATTAGAACAAAGAGAATCAGGCGTTACGGATTCTTGGATTGCTTCTCAAATCAGAGCTGCATTATCAGGTATTTCTTCAGAAGATGTTGCAAAATCTGTAATAGCTTATGAACCAATCTGGGCAATAGGTACAGGAAAATCATGTGATTCTGAAGAAGCAAACAGAGTTATTAAAATGATTAGAAGTGTTGTAGCAGAATGTGCAGGTTCATCTGCAGCTGATTCAATCAGAATTCTATACGGCGGATCTGTAAAACCATCAACAATTGAAGAACAAATGTCAAAATCAGATATTGACGGTGCTTTAATCGGCGGCGCTTCGTTGAAAGCTGACAGCTTTAACGAAATTATTGAAAAAACTATGAAAGTTGCTGTATAAGTAAATCTATGATTTAAAAATGACCTTGAGAACAAATCTCAAGGTCATTTTTTTGTGTATATTTTTAATTTAAAAACTTATCAAGTCTTTCGACAGCTTCTTTGGTATTTTCTTTGCTTCCAAAGGATGTCAGCCTGAAGTATTTTTCACCGTTTTTGCCAAAACCGGCCCCAGGTGTTCCTACTATTTGAATATTTTCTAACAGATAATCAAAGAAATCCCATGAGTTCATGTCATTTGGACATTTTAGCCATATATAAGGAGAATGTTTCCCGCCAATGTGCCATATATTGTGTTTTGTAAGAACTTCTGAAATCATTTTTGCATTCTCTTTATAGTAATTTAGGTTCTCTTTTATTTGTTTTTTGCCTTCTTCTGAAAATACTGCTTGTGCCCCTTTTTGAACAATATACGGAACCCCGTTGAATTTTGTTGTTTGACGTCTTAGCCACATTTTGTTTAAATTCATATCATCAAATTCTAAAGTTTTAGGTACAACAGTCCAGCCGCATCTTGTTCCTGTAAATCCTGCCATTTTTGAGAAAGAGCAAAATTCTATAGCACAAGTTTTCGCCCCCTCTATTTCAAAAATACTTCTTGGTAAATTAGAATCGGTAATGAAACATTCATATGCCGCGTCAAATAGTATAATAGCGTTGTTTTTATTTGCAAAATCAACCCACTGCTTAAGTTGTTCTTTGTTATATACCGCCCCTGTCGGGTTGTTTGGAGAACAGAGGTATATAATATCAGCTTTAATATTATTATCAGGCATTGGAAGAAAGTTGTTCTGTGCGTTAGCGTCGATAAATTCGATTTCTCGTCCTGCCATTGTGTTTGTATCTACATAAACCGGATATACAGGGTCAGGCACAAGAACTTTATTATCTTTATCAAATAAATCCAAAATATTGCCAATATCAGATTTTGCCCCATCGGATATAAATATTTCATCTATATCAAGATTAACTTTATTATCTTGATAATATTTTTGGATTTCTTCTTTCAGGAAATTATAACCTTGTTCCGGACCGTACCCGTGAAAAGTTTCTTTTACTCCCATTTCATCTGATGCTGATTTCAAAGCATCCACTACAGCTCTGCATAAAGGCAAAGTAACATCCCCGATTCCAAGCTTTATAATTTTTTTATCAGGATTTTTTTGTGAAAATTCGTTTACTTTTTTTGCTATAGTTGAAAACAGATAGCTTTGTGCAATATTTTTATAATTTTGGTTTGCTTTCATTGTTTTATACTCCTCTTATAAATTATATATAACATAACATAAAATATCTATGGGCGGAATACTTATGTGTATTATAAGTAACTTTTTAAACTGAAATATTTGCCCTCGCCCAAAGTATAGAAGAAGGGTATAGGGTGAGGCATGCAAACTGTTATAGAAATAATGTATCTAAATGATGATTTTTGATTAGTTATAATTATAATGTTGGTATGGCAAGGTGTAAATTTTTATTTGGAATTTTTATGATTATGCTGCTGGCAAGTTCAGTGCAGGTTTGTGATGCCAAAGATAAATTGCCTGTTGACGGGAAAGGATATGTGGGGACATTGCCGGATTTAACACGTGATTATGTTCCTCAAGAAAAACCTCAAGATAAGACAGATGTCATTTCTACTCCGTCTAAAGATTTTAATTCCGCAGGTGAAATAA
>JAFUUT010000219.1 GCA_017477685.1 bacterium
AAAATCCAAAAATAAATATATAAATAACAATTTTGCAAAAATAATAGCATCAATTGCAGGAGTATATACAGGTTCACACTTGGCGGTCTGGGTTTCTAATAAATTAAGAAACTCCAAAGAAGCCAAAAAACCTGACAGAAAATTAAAGCCAATTGATATGATTGCGAATTTTGACGATGCAGTTGCAATACTTGTCCTCACAAGATTGCCTTTCACAAAATATTTGCACCCTGAAAGACTGCTGCCTTTCATATATTCGTTCTGCGGCTATCGTTCGGGCACTGGGAATACTCGCTCTCATAACAAAGATTCTTAGTCCGACAATGGAGAAGAACTAAATATTTGCAAAGCTTTCATTACATCTTCTTCGTTCACAAGACGACAAACCTCAGGATTTGTCATTAATGATAAAAATTCAGTGTTTCTTTTACTGATTTTTAAATCATTTTGTGCAGGCTTATATACAGCTTCACTTGTTCTTTTTGATTTTGAAGAATTCGCAATTAACTCATTTGCAAACACTTCAAGCTGTTTTTTATTAAAATTACATTCCATTTTAGGATTGATAGCGGTAATTTGACTGTCATCAGCGGTAATATTCAGCATTTGCTTAACATAAGAACTTACGGAATTCACTTTTGCTGAGAACTCATAAAAACATTTATCTTCTTTCCATCCGTTACTCTTAGCATTCAGACTAAAATCAAATCCGAAAAAGTTTATACGTATATTTTCATTATATGGCTCGCAGGTTTTTACAAAATCAGTCAAAACTGTTCTGTGATCACCATCTAAGAAAGAATCTTTGATTTTTTGAGAGTAACTGACAGGTATAGAGTGCGTAAACTTTATATTAAAATTATTTTCAATTGTTTCAAACTCCGTACATTGAGCACAATTATAGCCACCCAACAATATTGCAGCCAATGTAAAAACAAAAATCTTTTTCATATAAAACCTCTCAATTCCTTAATGTAGCACCATTTAACATCTGTAAAACATTATCTAAATCAGGCAAATTCAAAATAGTACATGCACCTTGATTTAATATGACATCTAAAAGCCGCATATCCGAAGAACTCAAATTCGGAGATATATTTATACTGTTCGGGTCTTTCAGCATATTGACATTTCCCGCACTACGTTCATTCTCTTGTAATATGGAATCCCCTGCATATTCAAGCTGCTGCTTTGTAAATTCACATCTGATTTTTGGAGCAAAAGAATATATTTCAGCCTGAGATGGGTCTATACCATACATTCCGGAAAAACTGGAACTTGCTCCTTTTGTATTTGCATCAAATGCCATTTTACACTTATTATTTACCCAGCCAATAATCCTCAGGTCAAAGGACATATTCATTCCCAAGTAATCCGAATCCATATGTTCGGTGTAAGGCTGACAATTTTTCAAAGCATTTGCGAATTTCCTCTGTTTTTCTCTCGTAACAGATACCGGAGCTTGAGAGCCGCTTTGAACACGATTTTGTGCCGGAGCCGGTTCGTTATAAATCTTTCGTTCCGTAACCACAGCGGCAAATACCTGAGCGCAAATAAATAAAACGGCAAATAGCGATATAAATATTAACTTTTTCATACATATTTCCTTCTGTTAGATATTTAGAATATTATACCATTGTCCGAAAATTTTGACATAATATATTCAAATGGTATTTTGAAAAAATTTATTGTATAATTCTGTATAAAGAGGGACATTATATGAACAAAAATTACAACAATATGTTGATTTTAGGCTTAATCATATTAGTATGCGGAATATTTCTGTTGATTTATTCATTTTCCTCTCATATGGAAGTGCAAAATCTGGCAACAAAAATAGATTTTGACGAACTTGACCACAACAACCAGATGTCAACATCCGATAAGTATTATAAACACCTATTTTATGCGGAGACATTAGAAAAAAAACTTAAAAAGAACGCTAACATCCCTTTCAAAAACGCATCCTGCGTATATCTTGATTTTGCCCAGCACAATGTTGTATCTATGTACAAGCTTATCTTTAATGCCGGAGATTTTGAAGACGACAGAAAAGATGTTGTAGAAGAAAAAGTAGATAACCTTTATGAAATATTAGACAAATATATTACCTGTAAACAAACAGCTGATTACAAATCAGAATTGAAAAATATTCAAAATGAGATAGCAAAATCAGAAGAACAATATGAAAACTCTCTAAGAGATATGGACATATATACAAACATGGATACAGAAAATGCTGAATATGGGGAAGGTTCCGAAATTCAGCCGGCAGGCAGCCTTGAAGAAGGGTATAAAGAACAGGAAACAATTATTCCTCAAGTAGTAGAACCTGGGAATACATATTAAATTACATTTTCAATTTCATATCCTGAGTAATAGAGGTATCTGATAATTTGAACATTTCCTTTATTATTTTATCGTCCACCTCTCCGAAATTATCGTCCTTGCGGTCTATTGCTTTTATAATTTTAGAATCATATAAATTTTCCAGTTCTTTAATCTGTTTGTTTATCTGTTTCAACATAAGCTGCAATTTCATGAATTTTTCATAAAGTCTGGTTAATGCGTTATTATACTTTGTCATTTCTTCATTGTATTGGCGTAAAGCATCATTGTAGGCATCATTAGATTTATTATCATTTTGGTTATAATCAGCAGCTTTTGGAGGAACAGGAGTGTGCATATTATTAAGCTGTCTGATAATGCAATCTAACTGCTCTACAATCATATCTCTCACATCATACAACTTTTGTAAAGAATAGCTTTTAGCGTCATAATTAAAAATTCTTAACCCGTTTTTATTAAATTTGCTGAAAACTAAAATGTCATTTTGCGCATTCTGAGTTATGCTTAATCGATTGCCTTCTTCATCGTAATAAAAATTCGTTTCCTCAATTATGTTTTCTGTTCCGCCGTAATATTCAATACTGTCTATTTCTCCATCAGCGTTGTACTTTGTAACAGTTACAACCTTACCGCCTGAGTCATATTTTGTTTCGGTCATTGAACCGTCTTGTGAATATTCGTATTTAGAATATTGTTCTAAAACACCTTTTTCATTATAAATTTCATCAGCAATTCTTATATTGTTATTCAAATCATAAACAAATTTATGTCTTATTACACCGTTAGCATCTTTCGTTATTGTTGTTTCTACACCATTTTCGTCACGGGTATAATCAGCCGTTTCCATTAAAGCGCCGTTGTTATCAAACCAAGCATTATGAATGACATTCCCGTCAGTATCTAAATTTGTCATTTGTATTGCAACACCGCTTGCATTTTTGGACGTGTGAGTCACCGTTCCGTCTTCATTATATGTATACTCCAATATATTTTGTAATGTTCCGTCAGCACTGTAATGAAGCTGTCTTAACTCTTTACCGTTCTCGTCAATTTCAGATATTAAATAACTGCCGTCTGAAATATATTGTATTTTTGTGTTCACCTTTTTTTCTTTATTTTCCGGAATATCATTAATAATATTAACGGTAAATTCGGTTCTGTTATATTTGAATGAGATTCTTCTATCTCCGGATTTAGTTTTTATTTCGGTATAAGCAATATTTAAAAGGTTTAATAAAGATAAATCCCCATCCTCAACTCTATCAATAATTTCATCAATTGAATATTTTTTCATATCATCTTTATTAACAGTTTCAACTTTTTTGCCTGTTAATCTGCTTCTTTGCCCATATATACAATTGTTTGATACTTGTTTCAATTGTCCCAAGTCGCGCATTATTTCCTCCCGTTAGTTACTTTATATAATTAAAAATCTTACATTTATCTTCATTATTTTCTTTAAAAGAAATTCTTAGAGAATACTTTTTGGAATTTTCTTTGACTTCTAAAAAACTGTTTGCTCCTAACGGAAATTCTTTAACAGCATCTTTTATTCGATAAGCTTGCATTATATATTCCTTTGCTTGCTTAGCGGTTCTGATTGTTAAAAGATAGTCACAC
>JAFUUT010000220.1 GCA_017477685.1 bacterium
CTATTGTCAGAGATGTCGATATAGATTTCGATTTTGAAAAAACTCATCTTGAGGTTCCAAATATTGCGAATGTTACGGAATTTCTCCGCTCAATGCAATTTTACAGCTTTTTAAAGAATATTGAATTCATTTTAAAGACTTTTGATAAAAAAAACAATTCTGCTTGTGAAGAAGTAAGTTCTGAAGAAACAATTGCAGCCCCTTCTGAAAATGGTCAGCTCGGTTTGTTTGCTCAGGCTGTTCAAGCTCAGGTTAATAAAGTTGAGTTTAATTCTAATTCTAAAATTATTACTGATAGTCAGGATTTAGATTCTCTTGTTGAAAAAATTAAATCTAAAAAGTTGATGTCATTTAAGTTTTTTGCTGATATAAAAAATGCCGTCAATTTTGAATTGTATGGGTTGGGCATCGGGTTAAATGATTCAATCGGGTATAATGAGCGTTTAGTTGCTAATAGCAATGATAATACGACATCCTCTTTTTATATTCCTTTGGTGACGACTTTAGAAGCCCAGTTAGGCGCTTCATACGTATTAAAAAAGTTAAAAGATATATTTGAAGATTCTTCTATATTAAAAATATCACATGATTCAAAATCTGAGGCAAATATCTTAAAATCATTCAACATAAATTTGTCAGGAATTGTATTTGATACGATGCTTGCAAGTTATATCAAAGATTCCAGTGCCTCTAATGCTTTTGATATTCAATGCATGGAAAGAATTAATCATATATTAACAACAATGGTTTCGGATAATAAAAAGGCCAAATTTGGTGATTTTTCTCTTGATGTATGCAATAATTATTGCTCTGATTACTTATCAAGTTTGTTTGAACTCTCAAAATACTGGATAGCAAATTTGGATGACAAAGAATTGAAAATTTTGAATGATATTGAAATACCTCTTGCGTTTGTGTTGTCAGATATGGAGTGTACAGGAGTTTCAATAGATAATATTTATTTAAATCAACTGACAAAAGAACTTGATGAGAATTTGTTAAATGTTGAGGGGAGGATTTACGATTTAGCAGGGGAGAAATTCAATATCAATTCCCCTAAGCAGGTAGCGGAGATTCTTTTTGAGAAGTTGAAGATAGAATCGCCAAAGAAGCGCGGTAAATCAAAAAATTCTACAAGTGCAGAAGTTTTATCCTATCTGGCTTATGATCATGAGATTGCCCAGTTGATTTTAGATTATAGACAGGCTGCGAAGTTAAAGTCTACATATACGGATGCATTGCCGGCGCTGATTGATTCAAAAGATAATAGAATACATACCTCTTATAATCAGACAGTAACTACTACAGGTCGTTTATCGTCATCTAATCCGAATTTGCAGAATATTCCGATAAGGACTCCTGAAGGTAATAAAATCCGTCAAGCATTTGTTCCGGCTGACCGTTCCAATTTTTTAATCCTTTCTGCTGATTATTCACAGATAGAGCTGAGAATTCTTGCTCATGTGAGTGAAGATAAAAATTTGATTGATGCTTTTAATTCCGGTATTGATGTGCATACTCTCACTGCTTCAAAAGTATTTGGTGTTCCGGTCGAAGAAGTGACAAAAGAAATGCGATATAAAGCAAAGGCTGTAAATTTTGGTATTGTATATGGTCAAAGTAAGTATGGACTTGCAAAAGCTTTAAAAATTTCGGCTCAAGATGCGGAAAATTTTATAGACAAATACTTTGAAACATATCCGAACATTAAATTGTATATGACAAATATGGTTGCACAGGTTGAGCAGAATGATTTTGTCGAAACGGTATTTGGCAGAAAACGCTATCTTGGTAAAGAAATAAATAGCCCAAATGCAATGATTCGTGAATTTGCAAAACGTGCTGCAATAAATCATCCTATACAGGGTTCTGCTTCTGATTTGATTAAAATAGCGATGATTGATTTATGGAAACAATTAAAGGATAATAACCTTAAATCAAAAATGATTATGCAGGTGCATGATGAATTGGTTTTAGAAGTTTATAAGTCAGAATTTGAGTTGGTAAAAAGTATAGTTACAAAATCAATGGGTCTTGGGCAGCCTCTTAGAGTTCCTTTACTTATTGATATAAATTCGGGAGAATCATGGAAAGAGTCATAATATTTATAATTCTTGCGTTATGTATGTTTTGTGTAAAACCTGCTTTCGGAGAAGAAGGTACAAATTTGAGCAATCTTATCACTGCACAGAACATAAAATATCAAGATTGTACGAAAGTTTTCAATATAGATAATATAAATCTTTTGTATTTGACTATTGCGTCAATAAATGCGAATAGATTTACCGTAGATGAAATTCAATCAAGGAATGGATATGTGATTTTTACGGCTGTCAATAAAAAATTCTTGGCTACAATAACTAACGTCAATACTAATCAGGCAATGTTAAAAATTACTCCGGTTGATAATAATTATTATTTTCAGCCCGGAATATATTTAAATATTTTTAAATATATAGATTTGAATTTACGAAATAAGGCAGAAAATATTTATTTCACCGAAAATCAATCTAATAATTGAGGAAATATTTTTAGAGCATTTTCTGTTGTTTTTTGTGCAACTTCTGTAATTGGACAGTTTCTTAAATTTGCAATTTCTTGTGCCACATATTTTACGTAAGAAGGTCTGTTTTCTTTTCCTCTGAATGGAACAGGTGTAAGGTACGGGTCATCTGTTTCAAGCAATAAATATTCAATTGGTATATTTGCGGCAACATCTTTGGCGTTTTTTGCATTTTTAAATGTAACAACTCCGCCCAATGATATGTATATACCATTTTTTATGCATTCTTTGGCAAATTCAAGACTGCCGGAAAAACAATGCATTATTGCAACAGAATTTTTATTGTATTTTTTTAATATCTCCAGTGTATCGAAATGCGCCTCTCTGGAGTGAATATTTAATGGCAAGTTTAATTCATTTGCAAGGTGTATTTGTTTTATAAAGACTTCCTTTTGTTTGTCTTTGAATGTTTTGTCCCAATAATAATCCAAACCAATTTCGCCGATACCAACTATTTTATTATTATTTTTTATTATATTTTCCATATCAAGAAGCGTTTTATCGGTAAATTCTCTTGCTTCTTCAGGAAAAACTCCGACATATCCATACAAATTTTTAGATTTTTTTATCACATCATCTACTTCAAAAATATCTGTAGGACTTGATGCCGGTACGATAGCTATTATATTTTCCTGCTCAAGTTCTTTTATTGCAGCTTCTGTCGAATATTCTTTCAGCATATTTATATGGGAGTGGGTATTTATTATTTTTGTTTCCATATCCTTATTTTATCACAAATATTCGGTATACTTTTGTTAAAACCTTGTATTGTAATTTGATATGAGTTATAATATATATAGTTAGTTCGAATTAGCCCAAAAGGATTAATACATGAGAAAAGGTTTCAC
>JAFUUT010000008.1 GCA_017477685.1 bacterium
CCGGTGCATCGTAGCTAAAGAATACCTGTGCTGCCTGGCAGTAGTCTGCAAGCGCCTTGCAAAGGTTTGCATATGCGGTGTATGCAGAGTCGGTCTCAGCGAGAGCGACAACCTTTTCACCCATGCTCTTCACGCTGGTAGTAGTGGTGAAGAGCGGAGTCTCGGCATCAGCTGTTGCATAAAGCTCAATAGTGATATCCTCTGCATACTGTGCCGGAGCAACTGCGAATGCGAACTTGTAGGTGCCGTCATACGGGTCGCCTGCTTTCACATACTTGGTAGCATCGGTAAGAGCAATTGTGTCGGTGCTGAATGCCTTTGTCTTGCTCACATCTGCATTGTGGTTGTAGGTAAGCTTTACAACTGCTTCGTTAGCGTCTACACCGTATGCGTCTGCATCAATGTATGCATTGAACTTCACGCCGTCGGTCAGGGTTAAGGAAGAACCGTTGTCTGCATTGATGTAAAGGCGAATCGTATCTTCCTTGCGGATGCTGTAATCAGCAAAAGTATTTTCATTCTCAAGCACACTACCGGCAAAAACCAACTTTTGCTCTGTAGCAGGGACGCCTGTTTCATCAGCAATCATTGCCTTTAACTGTGCAACCGTGGTTTCTCCTGTAACATTATTTATGTCAAAAGTTGTATTGTCCGGCTTCTTAACGCTGACTTTAAAAGCCTTTGCGGATGAAGTAAACTGTGCTGTATATTCCGCACTTGCTGTTGCGGCAACTATCTCGGGAGTCCAACCCGCAAAGGTATAAGTGTAATACACATCATCCGTCTTTATCGGGTCGGCATGTGTCGGAACTGTGTCCGCATCAACCTCAGTTGTGTCAATAACCGTGCCGTCCTCGTTCTTCCATGTAATGGTGTAGGTGGTGACAACAACCGGTAATACCTTGGTTCTGACGGATGTATATACATTCCCATTATAATTAACGGTTGCGGTTACGGTAAGCGTACCGGTCTGTACTGCTGTAGGCTCTTTTGTTACCTGAGAGGTGATAGTGGCATTTTCCACGTGGTTATCTCTAAAGGTAGCGGTAGCAGCAGATAAATCAGCTTCCCAATTCCATACGGGGGCTGCATCAGAATAATACTCGTAATCATTACTGGAATACACCGTACCGTAATTAGCATAAAAGGGTAATCGCAAATCAAAAAACATATGGCTTGTATTGATTCTGCCGACCGTCCAATCGTTATCACTAATTGTTTTAAGATAATTGTTGGGAGCAGTGGAGCCGGTAATGTGAAGCTCAGCATAGCTGTTTTCAGGGTTATCATACATTTCTTTTGTACAATGAGCGCAGTAAACATATAAATCTGTAGGGGTATTATCTTTCCAAACCCACTTTTGAACAGAATAATCATGTTTTTCATATTTCGGTAATGTAACAGCTATCGAATTCTGATCTACCGTAAAGCTCTGCTCATCTTTTGTGAAAGTTGCATTGATTTTCATTGATCCATCGGCAAGACAGGTCGCCTCCTGCAC
>JAFUUT010000221.1 GCA_017477685.1 bacterium
TGCTTCAATTGGCGGAAGTTCCGATAATTCAATTGCATAATAATTCGCATCATTGCGGCTGTTCATAGGGATTCTGTTAGCAAGCGAACTTAGTGAAATCTTTCTCAAAAAGCCCGTAAAACCTTTTTTTACATTTGAAAATTTTGTATAAATACGTAAAGAGGTATCACCGTTATCTATGTTATAACGACCTGCAATGTATGTACTCAAATCCGGAGAAAATGTTTTTATTTTTATTCCTGTAGCAATATTATTTGCAAGGACTATATCTCCTGTGATTTTGTCAAATTTCCCCTCGGGAACATTCACAATATCCGCAAATATGGCAGGATTTATCATAGAAACTGTGTTTCTCAATATAGATGCGCATTTGAGAACGTATTCAACCAAACCGATTTTCTCTATTGTTCCGTCTTTTACTACAAATTTGATTTTTCCGCT
This sequence comes from bacterium, assembly GCA_017477685.1. Classification (GTDB taxonomy): domain Bacteria; phylum Cyanobacteriota; class Vampirovibrionia; order Gastranaerophilales; family Gastranaerophilaceae; genus Zag111. Next base: position 442 of record JAFUUT010000221.1, read on the forward strand.
TAACTTCATTGAATCATCAGTTGTTAAATCCAAAAATCCGCTGGCTTTTCCTATTATTTCTCTTTTCAAATCCAATAATGCACTTGCCAAAATATCAGAATCGACATCCAAAATGCCAAGTTTAACATTGTATTTATGATTTACTAAATCAAAGCTGGTTCTAAGTGAAGAATGACCGTTTGCCATATCAAATCTGTTTGATTTAATATCAACAACACCGTTGCTCATTGTCATATCAGCATCAATATTTGAGAATTCAATGTCTTTATATGTCCCCTTATCAAGATGGAATTTCCCTTTTTCAACAATAATATTTCTCATATCAAATTCTTTATTATTGCTTTCAACTTTAACGAGTCCTTCGTCTGTTTTTACGAGGTTATCTGTTTCTGTCGGATTGCTGAAAGCTTCCAGTACTTGATACGTATCAATATTTTCAAGAGATAAATTTACATCTTTTATTACTATCGGGAGTTTAATTTCGTTTAGAATATCTCCGTTAAAAGTAAATTTTGACCTTCTGTATCCGCCTTGTGCATCAATGTGTATCTTTTTATTTTTGGCGCTTAGAGTTGCATTTTTGAGAAACATTTTTTGAATAGGTATAATAACCTTGTCCATACTCATTGAACCGTCAAGAACAGGATATGAGCCTCTGTTATCAAGCGTCATTTTCCCTGTTATGTTCCCTCTTTTGAAAATCTCTTGTCCTGTTGCGACGTTCAAAAGTTCACTCGGCAGAGCTTGAGGAAACTCAAATCCGATAAATTTTATATTATTATTGTTTGCAATATCAATGCTGCTTTTGAGTCTGAAAATAGGCTGAGGCTTATGCCCTTCTGCTCGTTTTTTTCGGTATTCTTCTCTTGTAAGAATTTGGTCTTGCGGAACCATATTATAGTCAAGTGATTTAATATCTAAAACCATATTCTCAAGGTGCATTTCTGATTTCATAAGCCTTAGAGAATCTTCAAACGGCAAAAGATTGTTTTCTACTTTGATATTTTGTCCCGGTTTCAGCATAAAATACCACACAAAATCCATTATATTGTTCTTGGATTTTAAGGTTATTATTGTAGGTGCTTCGCCTATAATTTCAAAATTAGAACCTGTCATTTTTGAAAGATGATTTTTGAAAAAGTCATTCCTTACAA
>JAFUUT010000222.1 GCA_017477685.1 bacterium
ATAATTAAAAGCCTCTAAAAAAAATTTTTGCTATTATATTAACTTTTTTATCTTTTATTATGTAAAGAATTGTTACAAGCTTTCAACTATGATGGCAATTTTTCTTGAAAATAATACTTTATAAAAGAGTAGGTATAAATTTATTATGGAAGGAAGGTTTTTATGGCAAATTTAGTAGGAAAAATGTCAGCATTAGGAATGGCAGGAGGTGTTGTAGCACCGCTCATTTTGACAAATCCGAAAACTGAAAAAGGCGAAAAAGTTAGAAATAATGCTCAAACTGCAGCAGGTATGGCAGCTCTTACCGTACTTCCGTTTGCGGCAAAGGAAATTGTATCAAGAAATCCTCAAACCGCAGAAAAAGTTGCTCAAAAAGCAGGTACTTTAATGGAAAAAGGTATTAAATATGTAGTTGAAAATACTCCAAAAGTTATTGCAAAAATGAGAAAATCAAAAATGGGGCAAAAAATTGTAAATGTAGTTGCGAAAGCAGGTTTAAAAGTTTTGGATTTGTTTGAAAAGAATCCGAAAATAGGTAATGCTGCAGAAAAAGTTGTTAATGCTTTAGAAAAGTTCTCAAAATCTTCAACGGCTACAAAGGGTAAAATAGGTTTAATTGCCGTTGGTGCAGCTGCATTGTTGGCCGGCGTAAACAAATTGTTTAAAAATTATTATAAAAACGAAGGCAAAATTGAACAAAAATATGAAGATTTACGTGCAAAATATGAAAGATGGGTTAAGGTAGCTCCTATTATGGATGCTCAAACTGGAAAACCAATTTCATTTGAACAGTTTTGTGTAATGGCTCAAACATATGTTAAATAATAACTAGTTTTTAAAATTCTCCGTTGTATTTGTGGTATATTGTACAGATAATAACGGAGAATTTTTTTATGCAAAAAATAGAAATAGGAAAAATATACAGGCACTACAAGGGGAATTTATACAAAGTTATCGGTTTTGCAAAACATTCGGAAACTCTTGAGGATATGATTGTTTATCAACCTCTCAAAACAGGTGATAATTGGGTTCGCCCATACAAAATGTGGAATGAAGTTGTGGATGATAAAGGCACTTTACGTTTCACTCTTGTTGAATAGTTATTTTGATTAAAATAAATAAAAGAATATGTTTAGTGTATAATATTTTCAGGGATATATACCGAGGTATTATATGAAAAAATATATAAAGATTTTTGCGTGCGTTTTGGGCGGTTTGTTATTACTTTTGTATTTTGCGTTTTTGTTTGTTATTCCGAATGTTATAAATTTGAACGCATATAAAAAAGATGTTCAAAATTTGATATTTGATTATACGGGATTAAAAATAGATTTTGACAAGGCAAAAATTGTTACAGATCCGCTTTTGGGTGCGGGAGTTAAAGTTAAAAATATAAAAGTTGAATTGCCTGATAATTCAGAGTTGTTGAGTGTCGATTCGTTTAAGGGAAAGATTTTTTTGCCAAGTTTATTATGGTTAACAGTCAGGGTTTCGTCTGCCCAAATTGAAAACCCGAGGCTAAATGTTGAAATTCTTCCTGACGGCTCTCAATATAAAGCTGTGCGTATATACGAAGATTTGGTAAATAACAGAAGAAAAGATAAATTACTTCACCCTGAAAATTATATCAAAACAGAGGCAAAAGAATTGCCGATTGATATTTCAAGAACCAGAATAAATATTCCGGCAATAAAATTAAAAAATTATAGTGCGGTTATAAAAGATGTTTGTGCAAATCATAAATTGACTTTAAAAGGTGAAAAACTGATTTTAGGTACAAATAATCTTGAGAAAGCCAAATTAAAGACTGAAGCATATGTTTTGAGTGATGAAGATGTAAATATTACTGCAAAGATAAATATTGATACTTCCTTGCCAAAGTTTAAATTATCGCCGAAAGAAGAGGAAGATTTAGAAGCTGTTTATTCCATTCCTTTCGTAAATCCTGTTGAGTTGTACAGAGATTACAACTTGAAATCTAATGTTGATACAAAATTAAAAATAAGAACTTGTGCAAAAAAATCCCGTCCGAGGATTAACGGATTTTTAAATGTTGAGGATACTTCTATAATGCTTTCCGGGCTTGAATTGCCAAAATCATATTTCAGATTTAAAGCAAACGGGTACGATGCGGAAATAGATTCTAATTTGTATGTTACTTCACAAGATTATATAAATTTATTCGGAAAGGGAAATTATGGCAGAAAACCTTATGTCGATTTGAATTTGAAATCAACAAAGGTATATCTTAATAATCTTTTGAATGTTGCAAAAGCATATCTTGATACAATACATATAAAATCTGATGTTGACAAAATGTCGGCTGATGGGTATTTTTATGCGGATGCTCATTTTAAAACAGATTTTGAAAAGATTGATTCTGACGGTTATATAATTGTTCGGGACGGAAGTATTTCTGACAGTAATATTGGTCTGTTATTTAATGATATTACGGCAAATATTTTATTGTACGATGATATTATTAAAATATCCAATACACATGTTCTTGTAAATAACAGACCTTTCAGTGTTTCCGGACAAATTGCATCGGATTCTTTTGCCGATTTTGTAATAAATGCTGATATGTTACCTATGGTTCCGTTATATAAAGCATTTATGCCTTCTTCTGTGAAGAATAAATTTAATTTGATTTCCGGAAATTAATAGGAGGAGTTAATGGATAAAAAATTTAAAAAA
>JAFUUT010000223.1 GCA_017477685.1 bacterium
AAAAGTACTATAAAGATGCCTCCGCACATGACAATACACATAATGCACAGGTCAAATTGGCACAAACATACCAAAAACTGAATAACATTGCAAAAGCAAAAGAAATATATTCAAAGATACTAAAAGTTTCTTCAAGAACATTTGAAGCATATTATCAAATGGCACTTCTTGAAAAGGATCGAGAGATTGCATACTTGAAAAAAACTATATCAATAAACCCGAATTTTAAAGATGCGTGGATTGACCTTGCAAGAATAGCAATAAATACGAATGATTTTGACAAAGCATCATCTTTTTTGGGTGTTGCAAAATCTATTGACGAAAACGATTCCAGATATTATTATTACAATGGTTTGGTGTTAAAAAATAAAGGTTTAAATGCAGAAGCAAAAAAAAGTTTTGAGCAAAGCATAAATATAAATCCAGAAAACAATTTAGCAAAAGAGGAATTGAACATATGAAAAAGAAATTATTGATAGTTGAGGATCACGAACTAACAAGATTTGGGCTAAAAACAGCATTTGAAGATGTTGGTTATGTTGAACAAATATATGAAGCTTCAACTGCGGAAGAAGCTATTGATATTTTCCGCAACAACGAAATAGACATTGTTATTATGGATTTAGGGCTGCCGAATATGAACGGTATTGATGCAACTCAGGAAATAAAAGCAATTAAACCGGAAACTAAAGTAATTATATTAACATCTCACAATGAAGAAAAAGAAGTCCTTAACTGCCTGAAAGCAGGAGCAAACGCATATTGTTCAAAAGAAATTAATTTACAAAGACTCACACAAGTTGTTCAATCTGTTTCAGAAGGGGCGGCATGGTTTGACCCCAGCATTGCAAACATAGTCCTGCAAGCAACAACAAGTGCAAATATTAATGATGAAGCAGGGACAAATTATAAAAATTATGATTTGACCTCACGTGAAGCACAAATTTTAAAACTCATGACAGAAGGATACAGCAATATGGAAATTGCCCAACACCTTGTGATAAGTGTTAATACAACAAAAGCTCATGTTGCAAATATTTTGCAAAAACTGGAAGTAGATGACAGACTTCAAGCTGCATTGAAAGCCTTAAAATATAAGATTGTGTAAAATGGGATCTAAAATTTGAATAATAAAGAAATTTTTACGGATAAAATATCTTCTATATTATGCCAATATGAACCTACACGAAAAAGAATTCTAAAAGATACATTATGGAAAATTTTTTTTATAGCGGTAATAATATGTGTAAGTTTTTATATATTTGCATCCTTTCCAAAAGATAGTTTTTGTTCGGATGCGGCATATTACGTATTTGTAATTTCAATTTTGTTTTTACTCTCGTTTATTTATATAAGGACTAAGTCTTTCAAAATATTTTTGAAAGACAAATGTTACAATCAAATAAAAAAAATTTTCAATCTGGAGTATAAAGAAAACAGTAAAGAAATTGAGAGTCTATTAGCAGAGAATGACATTTTTTCATCTTTTAATAAATTTGAAATAGATGATAATATGTATGGGGTTTATAATGGGGTAAAATACACGCTTTCAGAAATAGAACTTTCGGATATACAATATGAATATACAAAAAAGGAGTTCCGTATTAGGATATTTAAAGGGCTAGTAATATGTTTTCCTTCTAATAAGAAAATAAAGTCGGATGTTTTCATTTTCCCTAAAAAGAGTTTTAATAATTTAAATATTAGCTTAACAAGTTTGATTAATGTTTTAGTTTTTTTACTTCCGGCCCTTTTATTCTTAGGTTGTTTTATCGTAAGTTTGGCTAAGCAGTCGTTTATGTTGAGCCTATTAATACTGCTGCTCGGAGCTGTACCTTGGGGGTACATAATTTTTACAGGTATTCGTTTTTATAAAAATATAAAAAAAATGAGAGCCATAAAATTAGAAGATGTATTATTTGCTAAAAAATATAAAATATATTCTAATGATCCTGTAGAAGCTAGATATTTAATTACACCGACTTTCATGGAAAGATTTAAAAATTTGAAAATAGCATTTGG
>JAFUUT010000224.1 GCA_017477685.1 bacterium
ACGTTCAGGTAAGGCTACTCGTATTAAGGAAAAAATTGAAAAAAGATAAGACTCATATTCACTGGTATCCGGGGCATATAGCAAAAGCCGAAAGGAAACTGAAAGAGCAGCTTTCTTTAGTGGATGCCGTAATAGAAGTTCTTGATGCGAGAATACCTTTATCAAGCAGATACAACAATATATCTGGGTTGCTTAACAGTAAACCCAGATTTTTGTTGATTAATAAATCTGATTTGGTTGATAAAGATGAATTAGACAAATTTATTAAATTTTTGCAAGCAGAAACAGGTCTTACTGTTATCCCGACAAGTGCAAAAAGTAATAAGGATTTGAATGTTATTGTAAAAGAGGCAATCAAGCTTTCTGAACCGCGAATTCAGGCACTTATGGCAAAAGGATTATTGCGCAGGCCTGCAAGGATTATGGTTGTGGGACTTCCTAATGTAGGAAAATCGAGTATTATAAATAAATTAACCCGTTCGTCAAAAACAAAAATCGGAGCAAAGGCCGGTGTTACAAGGCAGCAACAGTGGGTAAGAATTAACCCGCAATTAGAACTTCTTGATACTCCGGGGATAATTCCTATGAAACAAGAGGATCAAGAAGTTGCAAAGAAATTGGCTTTTGTTAATTCTGTGAGCGAAAATGCGTATTCAAACGAGATTGTTGCGCAGGAATTGTTAAATATCTTGGATGATAGCCAGCAGAAGATTTTTAGGGATTTTTACAAACTGCCTGAGGGTATGGAGCTGAATATCGACAATATTTCTGTTGAACGAAATTGGCTGCAATCAGGCGGAAGTACAGACAGAGAACGAACTTCTATATATATATTAAGAGATTTCCGGGAAGGTAAAATAGGTAAATTTATATTGGATAAGTTAGATTAGTTGCTGTACCGATAAAAGTGTTGACAAGATATTGTCGTATTTGCCCAATGGGAGATGCTGAAATAAATTCGGCATGACAAATTTTAGTGTGCGCAACTAATGGTAACAACATTTACCCCTCAAGCTCACAATAACAGTTGAACCTCGCGCAACCTTTGGCAGTGTACATTTACCCCAAAGCTCACAATAACAGTTGAACCTCGCGCAACCTTTGGCAGCGTATATTTACCCCCAATAAAAATCCGGCTTTTTAAGGGAAGCCGGTATATGAAAACTCTCTTCTTATTTGTATTTTATACTCCTTAGTAAATTATTTACTTCACTGCTCGCAGGTTAGCTTTTACTCCGGATGCGGAATTCACTTCCGCCGCATTTGCGTATGCCAGAGTCCTGCGTTTTTTAGCTCCTCTTAATATTAATTCAACACTTTCGCATCTATTATTGGATGGTGTTGTTATCTTCTGTATCATTGGGGTTGCTCCATTACTTTTTTCCGATTACAGAATTGTTATCGGATGGCGGATGATAAAACTTTAAAAATTTTTTACGAATGTAAATAAATGTTAACAGAATTTGCTCTAAAATTTTTCGTTCTGATATTATAAAGCTCAATGAGTTTATATTTATCCTGCTTTACTTGACTTTGTTGTGAAGTGATGTATATCATTAATATTAGCAAAATAATTCGAGAGGGCTTATGGGTATTGGAATAAAAGATTATATAGACCGGCTTTTAGTAAAAAAATATGCGAATAAGAAAACAGTCAATTGCTGTGATAATTATCAAGCTGAAATGATGTGCAATTGTAATGATGAGTGCTGTGATTGTTCTGAAAATAGTACGGATAATAATTCCGGTGAGGGATATTGGGATTTTGATATGCCGTCAAATCAAAAAAAACTAAAAGAAAAATTTTGGGAGTTAACAGAAAAACTGCAAAAAATAACACTTACAAATCCTGAATCTGATGAAGTTAACAAAATTAAAAAGGAGTTACAAGAATTAAACAACCCGAACAGGATGTATGAAAGATTAGGGGTCGATATATTGAGTTTGCATGTCGGTTTGGGATTACTTAAGTTAGCTGATCCTGATAAAAAAGGTTCTTTATTACCTGAAATTTCTGCATTAAGAATGGCTTTAACTGATGAATATGGATTTATTATTCCAAATGTCAGAGTTCTTGATTCTAAAGCATTAGATGAATATGATTATGTGATTTATATCAGAAATAATGAGGTTTTTAGGGGAACAGTTTCAGAAGATGATTTAAACACGGGAAACACTGATACTATTATAAAT
>JAFUUT010000225.1 GCA_017477685.1 bacterium
AAACTAATTAATTTTATGAAAGGTAAAAATCAATGGAAAACAATGAAGAATTAAAAGCTGAAGAAGTTAAAGTTGAAGAAGCATCAACAGAAACAGAAGCAGTTGCAGAAACTGAAGCAGAAGCAAAACCTGCAAAAGGCAGACGCGGACGTTCCAGAAAACAAAAAATTGAAACAACAGAAGAAAAACCTCAATCAGAATGGAGTGAAAATGTTGTTCAAATCAGCCGTGTTACAAAAGTTGTAAAAGGCGGTAAGAAATTATCATTCAGAGCAATAGTAATCGTCGGAAATAAAAAAGGACAAGTAGGCGTAGGATGTGCAAAAGCTTCTGAAGTTATTATTGCAATTCAAAAAGCGATTGCAGACGGAAGAAAAAATGTTATTACAGTTCCGATATTCAAAACAACTATTCCGCACCCTGTTCAAGCAAAATCAGGCGCAGGCTGTGTAATGTTAAGACCTGCATCACAAGGTACAGGTATCATTGCAGGCGGAGCAGTTCGTTCAGTATTAGAACTTGCCGGCATTGAAAACATCTTAGCGAAATCATTAGGTTCAAAAGCTCCTTTAAATGCTGCAAACGCAACATTAAAAGCGCTTAAATCATTATCTCCGTTCAAAGATGTTGCTGCAAAACGCGGTCTTTCAATGGCAGAATTTTTAAACTAGTTAAATGTAATCATAATTTATAAGGAAAAAAATCATGGCAAATAAAAAATCAGAAAAAATTCAAATTAAACTTGTAAAGAGTTTAATTGGCAGACCGGAAACACAACGCAAAGTTGTAAAAAGCTTGGGTCTGACAAAAAAAGATCAAGTTGTTGAACACGCTTCAACACCTACAATTTTAGGTATGGTAAACAAAGTATCTCATTTGGTAGAGATTGTTAAGTAGTTGCCATATAAAACACAATAATATAAAGTACAAAGAAAGAAGGAAATAAAATGTCAAATATAACATTAGAAGATTTAAGACCTGCTGCAGGTGCGACATCTAAGACCAAAAGAGTAGGCAGAGGACGTTCTTCAGGACGCGGAAAAACTTCATGCCGCGGTCATAACGGAGAAGGACAAAGATCAGGAAACTCTTCAAAAAGAGGTTTTGAAGGCGGACAAATGCCGGCATACAGACGCTTACCGAAATTAAAAGGATTTCAATTATATTCAAAAGATAATTATGCGGAAATTAATGTTGGCAGATTAGATGCTTTAAAACTAAAAGAAGTATCGTTTGAATCTTTAAAAGAAAAAATCACTATTCACCCATCTTGTGTAGGGTTGAGAGTGTTAGGCAAAGGTGTAATCAAAAAAGCTGTAACAGTTAAGGCAGCTTATGTTACACCATCAGCAAAAGAAAAAATTGAAGCAGCAGGCGGAAAGGTTGAGTTAGTATAATGGCACAAGGAATAAAAGCACCTTCCACAGAAGACTTAATGTCAATGTGGAATGCATCCGGACTAAAGCAAAAAATTATATTTACTTTCTTAATGATTGCCGTTTGGAGATTTGGAGTTCAAATGCCTTTGTATGGTATTAATAACCAAATATTTGCAAACATTGCAAGCGGAAACAACATTATCGGCTTCTTGGATTTATTCACAGGAGGTGCATTAGGAAAAGTATCTATATTGGCTTTAGGTATCGGACCTTTTATCACATCTTCCATTATTGTTCAGCTTCTTTCTGTAGTTATTCCATCTCTTGAAAAACTGCAAAAAGAAGAAGGCGAAGACGGAAGACGTAAATTATCACAATATACAAGAATATTTACTGTAGTACTCGGAGCATTTCAAGCATTTATATTTATGCTTTACTTGCATCATTTGCCAGGAGCAGTATTGCCAAACGTAAATCCATTGGCTTTTTACATAAATTCAATATGTATATTAACTGCAGGTGCCGTACTTGTTATGTGGATATCTGAATTGATTACAGAAAACGGAATAGGTAATGGCGGTTCGCTCATCATCTTTTGCGGTATTTTATCAGGGATTCCAGTATATGCCTCAAGAACATGGATGCTTGTAAAAACCAGTCCGCAAATGCAATTAGGATTATTCATATTATTATCGATATTCTTAGCTGCGACTATTTTGATTGTAATTATGCAAGAGGCTGTGAGAAAGGTTATCATTGTTAATCCAAAAAGACAAATTGGTAACAAGGTATATGGCGGAATGAATTCATTTATACCGTTCAAATTAAATCCGGGCGGTGTAATGCCTATTATCTTCGCAATTGCAATATTATTATTCCCGTCTACGGTTTTGGCTCTTGTCGGAAACGCTAATAACATTAAATCTCCGGCAATGAAAACGCTGTTCATTCAGTTGAATCATTACCTGAGTCCTGACGGAATAGTATATTATTTGATATATGTAGCATTGATTATTGCGTTGACATTTTTCTATGCATCAATTATGCCGAATATGCAGCCAAAAGATATTGCAGATAATTTGAAAAAATACGGTTCTTCTATTCCTGGTATCAAACCTGGAAGACCAACGGCAGAAGCAATTGATAAGATATTAACCAAGACCACATTTATCGGTGCAATTGGCTTAGGTATCATTGCTCTTGTTCCGTCATTTGCAAGTTATGTAACAAAGATTGAAACCCTACAAGGTATCGGTGCGACATCATTAATCATCATGGTAGGTGTTGCTTTGGATTTAATCAATCAGGTTCGATCACACTTGCTTGCAAGAAACTATGAATCATTCTTAAAGGAGTAATTTAACATAAACATACAAATAAAAAGGAATACTTGTTTAAGTGTTCCTTTTTTATTTGTACATAATTAATATTATAGTCACAAAGACCGCCATTATACATAAACCTATTAAAACTTTTTAATTTTGACCTCCACGCAACGAACAATAAATGTTTTGTTCTGCATCAACAAGGGCGGGCGTTGTTTGAACGTAGTGAGTTTGCCCGCCTAGGGCAGAACAATTACAATTTATTAGTGAGTGAAGTGTCGGTCAAGAGCTTCTTTTTGTCTATTTTCTTGTCGGTACAAGAAAATAGACTGCGGGTGCGGGGTGCATAACCCCGCATATAATTTCGCATAATATTAATTATATGAATATTACACCAAATTATAAAATTAAGGCATATAAACACTTTTAGGAGTTTATGTAACAAAATCTTAACAAAATATATTCAAAAATTAAAGAAAAAATACAAGCTGTCCGATAAGAGATTTATAGGAAATCAAAAAATATGAAAGGACAGTCATTATGGGAATGAGTGCATCACAAGCAAGATTTTTAAGCTTAACCGCTCGCAAGACAAATACAGAATATGAAGGTCAACAAATTAACCAACAAAGAACTACTTTGTCAAACGAATCAGCTAATTATTACAGTGAATTGGCTTCAATGACCGTACCTACACCACCTTCATCAGCAGATTATTGTAAAATCACTTATTCATTTGAAGATGGAACAGAAAATAACACAATTACAT
>JAFUUT010000226.1 GCA_017477685.1 bacterium
CCTAATCTTTTTAATGCTTCATAGCAGCCTTTACCTGAACGTCTTGAAACTTCGGCTTCCGATGACATACCTCCGCACAAAACCGCTATTTTTGCATTCTTATCTATCATTGATTTAATTTCTGCCATATTTTCAATTCCTCTTTATTACTTCCCAAATATTTTATTTCCGGCTCTAGAGCGATATTATAAGTATCTTTTACCCGTTCTCTAAGTTCGTACATTAGACTTAAAACATCCATTGACGTCCCGTTACCTGTATTTACAATAAAGTTGGAATGATTTCTCCAAACCCGCACTTCACCGGCATTTAGCTGTTTTGCACCAACACTTTCAAGTAATCTTCCCGCAGGATTTCCTATAGGATTTTTGAAGATGCTCCCGCAATTTGGCAAAACTAAAGACGGTTGGTGATCTTTGCGGAATTTGAGATTTTCATCCATTTGTTTTTTAATTTCTTCGCTATCTTTTGTTTGAAGCTCGAATTTCGCCTGCAATACGACCAAATTATCTTTTTGGCAGCGTGAAGTTCTGTAGTCAAAGCCCATATCATCTTTGGAATATTTTACTACTCCGTGCCCTCGTCTATAGCAGGTAACAGTGCGTATATTATCACTTATACACTGACCGTGAGCAGAAGCATTCATATAAACCTCTCCCCCGACAGACCCCGGGAAGCCAATCATAAATTCAAATCCGCTCAAATTTGCAGCGCAAACTTGTTGAGACAGTTTTGGACCTTTTACCCCGCAATCAGCAATAACCGTTGTTCCGTCTATTGAAATATTATTCATCTTGTGGGTTAAAATAACTTTTCCGTCATACCCTGAACTTGAAATCAAAATATTTGACAAATTCCCAAGGACGGGAATATTTGGGTATTTTTGCAATAAACGCACAAATTCATCAATATTATCAGGGAAGTATGCTTCACTAATTTTCCCGCCTATTTTAAAGGTAGTGTAATTTTTTATATCAAAATCTTTTTCAAAATATTCAGTCATTATACAAAAATTATATTACAGTAATTCGATAGGTGCAATTTATTACAAAAACGTTATCACCAAATTTCAGATACTCTTAAATTTGTAAATTTTTGTATCAATCATTATATCTAATAGCAAAATTTTACATTCAGAGACATTAAAAAAATAATAATAAATCTGAAAGGAGAAAAATATGAATTTAAGCATTCGTCCTTGTAATCTTTCTTTTAGGGCACAAATACACAAGACAGAAGGACTTTATCATGCAAATATGGCAGCCAATAAAATGCTTGGTTCTAACAATCCTGAAGAAGTCAATTTGGCAAATGAATATAAACAAAGCCTGCAAATCTTAAAACAAGATAAATATATAGATGAAATAGAGGTTGTGCGCTATTACCCTAATGTTGATGATTCAATGCCGCCTCGGTATTATCCGAACAAGTCGCAGGGAGTTTGGATTGACAATACTCTTTTATGCCGTGTTGGAGAAAAAGATATGATTCCTGAATCTTTTACCGTATTAAATAAGGACAGCAATGAAGATCAAATGTCATACAAACCATAAAAGCAATAATACATATTGCAGACAGTATAGATACCATTTCAAAACTAAAATATCAAAATGGGCGTTGTGATTACTATGGCATAGGTGCTATTCCGCTAAATAGAAATGAAATTTTAGGAGAGTCTTAATATTATTATTTATTATACCATTTTGGCTGGCAACATTAGACGTCAAAGTTATCTCATGCCAATACCGGAGAATTATACTTCTCTGAGTGCCGAGAACCTTGAAGATAAACAAGCTCTTGGTGTTATATGTCAAATAATACTCGTAAATCAGAATAAAGACAAAATTGCAAAAATGAAGTAATAAGACAAAGGTCGAAATAAATTTCGACCTTTGTATATTATTATACATTTACTCCGTTTTTGCTCAAATTCATAAGCTCAGAACCGAGTTTTGTTATAGTACCCGCCCCAAGACCGATAACTATATCGTTTGGCTTTAAGTCTTTATATAGTTCTTGAGCAACTTGTTCCATCCCCCCTGCGATATGACGGCAAGGGATATCTGATTTTTCCTTGAATTCATTTACAAAAGCTTGAGAATTTACTCCGACAATTTCATCCTCGCTTGCTGCATACACATCTGTAACAACAAGTTCGTCAATCCCGTCAAAAGCCTCCATAAATTCATTCCAAAGATTCTGCAAACGCGAATATCTGTGAGGTTGAAAAACAGCAATTATACGCTTATCTTTAAAAGATTTTGAGCAGGACAGAGTTGCTTTGATTTCTGTTGGGTGGTGTGCATAATCATCATAAACACTAATTCCGTTGAATTCCCCTACTTTTTGAAAACGTCTGCCCATGCCTGTGAAGCCTGCAAAATAAGTGTTGACTAAACTCATATCAACGCCTGATGAGTGCAAGCTTGCCCAAACAGCAAGTGAATTATAAACATTATGTACACCCTTCAAACTAATTCTTAAATTCGTTTGGAATTCATCTTTATAATAAATATCAAAAGTTGTATAATCCTGTCCGTAATTTATATTTTTAGCGCAATAATCAGTATTGCCGCCAATAGAGAATGTTACAAATTTTGCATTATGTGCAAGCTCATGAACGGAGAAATATTTAACAAGCCTTTTTACTCCCTCATTATCCGTATTTGCAAGAATAATACCATTATCCCTCATATTGGAAATGAAAGTTTCAAAAGTTTCTAAAATTGATTCTAATCCGTTTTTGTAAAAATCCAAATGGTCAGGCTCTAAGTTGTTTACAACAACCAAATTTGGGGAATATTTAACAATCGTGCCGTCGCTTTCATCAAGTTCCGCGATAAAGTATTTCGAATGCGCACAATTTGCATTTGTATTTATTTCAGGAATAATTCCCCCAACAACATAAGAAGGTTTTAACCCTGCTTTTTCCAAAACATAAGAACAAAGTCCTGATGTTGTTGTTTTGCCGTGAGTTCCCGAATAGCCGATAAAATATTCTTCTCCTCTTGAGATTTCCGCAAGCAGATCCGATCTGTGCCATATAGGAAGTCCTAATCGTTTTGCTTTTTGAATTTCAGGGTTAAATTCACGTATAGCCGTACTCGCAACAACAATGCAATCATCCGGCAAATTATCTTCATTATGCCCGATATATACGGTTGCACCTAAATCTCTAACGCTTTTTACATACTTACTGTCGCTAATATCAGAACCCGATACTTCATACCCGTTTTGCAATAAGTATTTTGCAAGCCCGCTCATTCCGACTCCGCCAATTGCGATAAAATGATATTTCTTTTTCAATTTTTCATCCCTACTATAACTATTTTATACTTCTTTAAAAATTATAATACTAACGAATTTTTTTTGTTTAATTATTATCAATTTTTAACATTACAAAGATTTCGGAGTTGTTGAAGAAAAATAGTTTTTTCAGTATAATTTTTCTGTGCAGGTGAATAATAAACAAATAATTTAACAAGGCGGATAGCATGGATATATTTTCAATATTTACATTGATGGGAGGATTGGCATTTTTCCTATACGGAATGATAGTAATGTCATCGGGTTTGGAAAAAATTGCAGGCGGCAAAATGGAAAAGCTGTTGGAGCAGTTAACATCAAACCCGTTTAAAGGATTTTTGGTCGGAATTGCAATGACTGTTGCAGTACAGAGTTCCTCAGCCGTAACGGTTATGCTTGTCGGTTTTGTAAACTCCGGTATAATGAAACTGGCGCAAACGGTAAGTATAATAATCGGTTCTAACGTAGGAACGACTGTTACCTCATGGATTTTAAGTTTATCCGGAATACAGAGTACAAATTTCTTTTTAAGATTATTGAAACCCGAATCATTCTCACCTATACTGGCATTGATTGGGGTTATTTTATATATGACCTCAAGCAGCAAATACTCAAGAAGGAAACCTGTAGGAACATTTTTAATCGGTTTTGCTATATTGATGTTTGGTATGGGGTTGATGTCGTCTTCAATGGCACCATTGGCAAATGACCCGAGGTTTACAAAAGTATTAACATTATTTACAAATCCGTTTTTGGGATTATTTGTCGGGCTTGTTATTACAATGATTATCCAGAGCTCAGCGGCTTCTGTCGGTATGCTGCAAGCATTATCTTTAACTGGAAGTATTTCATATGTTGTTGCAATACCTATTATTGCAGGTCAACATATAGGTACCTGCATTACAGCAGTTTTATCAAGTATCGGGGTTAATACTAATGCAAAAAGAGTCGCAGCGGTTCATGTTACATTCAACGTAATCGGGGCTGTTATATTTTTAACTGTATTTGAATTGTGGCTCCATTTTGTCGGCAAACCTCTGCAAGATGCAGCAAATCCATTCGGGATTGCGGTTGTCCATACTATATTTAGTGTTCTTGCGGCATTCTGTTTATTCCCGTTCAGAAAGACTTTGGAAAAAATATCGTATATGGTTGTTAAGGATTCCGCAGAAGAAAAAGAAGTTATTATTGATGAGCGTTTATTAAATACTCCGTCTATAGCCATTTCTCAGTGCTACAAAACAACCGGTGTTATGGCAAAATTGACAAGAGAAAACCTTGTGATGTCCGTAAGAATGTTAAAACAATATAATCCTAAAATATCGGAGATTGTAAATAAAAACGAAGCAAGAATTGACAAATATCAGGATGTATTGGAAGGATTTTTACAAAAACTTTCGGCAAAAGATCTTACGGAAGAAGATTCAAATAAAATCTCTCAATTGATTCTTTCGATATCTGATTTTGAAAAAATTGCAGACCATTCAACCCACATTCTTCAAATAGCAGATACAATGCACAGAAAAGAATGGACATTCCCGCAGGAAACCGTTGAAGAACTCAAAAAAGTTGTTAACGCCGTTAAGGAAGTTTTTGATATTACGGTAAAAGCTTTTGTTTATAACAATATTTCAATGGCACACGAAATTGAACCTTTTGAACAGGTAATTGATGATATTTCATATAATGCAAAGAAAAACCATATCAGCCGCGTAAAAAAAGACCGTTCACATATCAAACGAGGCTTTGCTTATGCTGAAGTTTTAAATGACTTAGAAAGAATTTCAGACCACTGTTCAAATATTTCAACAAATCTTATTCAATCCGCAAGCGGTTCAATTCCTCGGCATGTTTTGAAAAACAGACTAAAAGAGGAAGATGTTACAGGATTTTCTCAAGATTTGGAAAAATTCAAAAAAGATTATGCGGTTGAACTTATTAAATACTAAGAGGGAAATATGGAAACACAGATAAAAGAAACATTTTATAAACTTGAAAAATCCTATCCTGTTTCAATGGCGGAACAAGACATGCTATATTCAATAAAACCTGCAGCCCTATTAAATTTGCTTCAAGA
>JAFUUT010000227.1 GCA_017477685.1 bacterium
ACCCATTTCAACCTGATATAAACTGGCAAAATCCGGAAGTTCTGTATTACAATCTTGAAACTATAAATTATTGGGCAAATTTAGGGATTGATATCTTCAGACTTGATGCAATTCCGTATTTAATTAAAGAAAAAGGAACCAATGCAGAAAATTTAGAAAAAACACATGAAGTTATAAAACTTTTAAGCGTCTATCTTCAAGCTGTAGCTCCAAGAACTGTTATGCAGGCAGAAGCTTGTCAATTACCAAAAGACGTTATTCCGTATTTTGGGACAGAACGTAAAAATACTGTTTTAGTAAATAATCGTGAAAAAGATTTAAAAAGAACAGATGAAGTACAAATCGCATACAATTTTCCCGAAATGCCGGCCCTATGGGCAACATTCATTGCAGGGAATAACTCATATTTCAAGAATTCAGTTGCAGATTTGCCAAAAATTCCTGAATCGGCAAGCTGGGCAACATTTTTAAGAGTTCATGATGAACTTACACTTGAAATGGTAACACCTGAAATGCGAAATCTTATATATGATTCACTTGCACCTAAAGGCGCTCCGTTTAGAAAAGGATATGGGGTTTCCGGCAGAATGGCAAATTTTTTAAATGAAGATTATCAACACATAAATATGGCTTTTTCCGTTCTGTTATCTCTTCCGGGAATTCCAATCATATATTACGGCGACGAAATAGGAGCAAAAAATAATTATGAAAATGCGAAAAAAAAT
This sequence comes from bacterium, assembly GCA_017477685.1. Classification (GTDB taxonomy): domain Bacteria; phylum Cyanobacteriota; class Vampirovibrionia; order Gastranaerophilales; family Gastranaerophilaceae; genus Zag111. Next base: position 726 of record JAFUUT010000227.1, read on the forward strand.
GCGCTCCTCAGAAGAAAATTAAGCAAAGTCAAACTGTTATCATTTTTTGACAGCCGAGATATAAACAGAGGTCTGCTTACAAAAGATGCTTTTTATAATGCAAGCAAAGAAAACAAAAGCTATAGCGGAAAGATTTACCATAGCGTACAAAATATGATAAAACTGCGTAAAAGTATTCCTGCACTGTCAAGAGGAACTTTAACGGTATTAGATACAGATGAACATATTCTTGCATACATAAGAAGCTACAAAGGAGAAAAATATCTGATAGTTAATAATCTTTCGGACAAAAAATGTATAGCTGAAGTTGATTTGCCAAAGGACATAATTTTAAAAGGCTTGAAAAATCGGCAAACAGTAACTTTAACCAATATTCTTAACGGACAGGAATTTGAATTGAAATTGTCTTTGAAAAAAAATAAAACAAGATTATTGATGTTCGCACACTCTTTTGTATGGCTGAAATTACCATAGGAGATAAATTATGGAAGAAACTATAAATCAAGTAAAAAAGAAACAATTTTTAAATTATATAAATGTATTTAGAGGATTAGCGATTTTGCTTATTATTATGGGGCACACCATGCAATTTGGAGCTGAAGGAACGCTTTCTCACATAATAAATACGGAAATAGTTTGCGGAGGAACTGCTCTTTTTATATTTATTTCAGGTTTTTTGTTTCAGCATTTATCATACAAATTTGAATACAAAAACTATATGAAGAAAAAATGGACAAATGTTATTATGCCTTATTTAATAACATCAATTCCGGGGTTAATTTTCTGCTTAACAATGCCGATTGCATATAAAAATACATTTTATGATATACCTTTGTTCTTACAAATTCCGATGCACCTGACGGTAGGAAGGGTGCAT
>JAFUUT010000228.1 GCA_017477685.1 bacterium
GAATTGGCACCCCTCTTTTATCTCCCCTCATAAGGGGAGAAATAAAATGTTCCCTTCCCTATTGAGGGAAGGGGCAGGGATGGGTGATGATTTATTCAAACCAAATAGGCACTCCTCTTTCATCTTCCCTTGCAAGAGAAGTAGGTCAGGCTTTAGCCTGACACAATATTCCCTCTCCTGTCACTTTGGACATCCTCCCCCGGGGGAGGATGTGTTATATACTTATTCTGCTTAATAAACTTATCCTACTTATCAAACCTCAAACCTAATTATTAATTTTTGTAAATACGATTTTAAAACACCTCAAACCCAGTTATAATGTTATATTATGCTACATAGTGTGAGGCAAGGCGAATGATTATTAGCAAATTAATATTTTTACGGATTTTTATAAATATCAAATGAAATATTTATAAAAGGAGAAATTATGCGAATCCAATCAGCGACATTAGCACCTGTGTGTCAGTCGAATATTAATAATAGACATAGCAATATCAAAAATAATAGTATAAAGCGAAATGATATAATTCCTTTTGGTGAATCTTTCCACGAAGCGGAAGATTCAGGAGGGATTATAGTGGATCTAGCTATACTTGCTTGTGTTTTAGGGTTACCGTTGGGGGGTGTAGGCGCATGTGCTTATACAATGACGAAAAATGGGGAATTGGAAAATAATAAAAGATTGGAATACGCCTTTCGTGAAACATCAGAAGATAAATTAATGAATATATTCACACGGGATGATAGTGAGTCAGGTGGTATATATAGTCCCAATGAACAGAAACAAGCAAAAAAGATGTTAAACGATAAAGAGGGTATAACAAAAGATTTCCCTGCGAAATCTTATGAAAGAGGGGAATTAGAAGAATATTATAATAATAAGCTGCTAGATAAATATTCTGAATCTAATAGTGATAGTGCTTCTCAATTTACCCAAAAAGAGCAGCGTTTAATACTTGATTTTATGGAAGAAAGAGCAAAATTACTTAAAAAATAAATATCGCTTGGCTTTATTATGTTTATGTATAAATTTTACATAATTTTTTAATAACTGTTTGTATATATACATGTTCATGTTAGGATTTTTATTGTAAGTATTGAATTGTGATACTTTTTTATAAATATTCAAAAAGGAGAAAAAGAAATTATGAGTGAAAAAAGAGTATGGCTTTTCAAAGAAGGGAATGCACATATGCGCGCAGAATTGGGCGGAAAAGGTGCTAACCTTGCTGAAATGACCAATTTAGGACTTCCTGTTCCTCCGGAGCTTACTATTACAACAGCTACCTGTATGGAATACATCAACAATGGTAACAAAAAGCCTGAAGGTTTGATGGATGAAGTTAAATATTACTTAAAAGAAGTTGAAGCTCAAGCAGGTAAAAAATTCGGCGACAAAACTAATCCTTTGTTAGTTTCTGTTCGTTCAGGTGCAAGAGTTTCAATGCCAGGTATGATGGAAACAATTTTGAACTTAGGTTTGAATGATGAAACAGTTGAAGCAATGGTTAATTTGACTCAAAACCCTCGTTTCTGCTACGATTCATACAGAAGATTTTTAACTATGTTCGGTTCTGTTGCTTGGGAAATGGATAGACAAAAATATTTTGAGTCTGAAGTTGAAAAAGTTAAAGCAAGAGAAGGTGTAACTTCTGATACTGAAGTGTCTGCAGAAGGTTGGAAATCTTTAATCCCTGTTTACAAAACAACTATCAAAGAAGTTACAGGTAAAGAATTCCCCCAAGACCCATATGTACAACTTCAAGAAGCTATTGAAGCAGTATTCAGATCTTGGAATATTCCGCGTGCCGTTGCATATAGAAATATGAACAAAATTGACCACAACTTCGGTACTGCAGTTAACGTTCAAACAATGGTATTCGGTAACATGGGTAACGATTGTGCTACAGGTGTTTCATTTACTCGTAACCCTGCTACAGGTGAAAACAAATTCTACGGTGAATATCTTGTAAACGCTCAAGGTGAAGATGTTGTTGCAGGTATCAGAACTCCAAAACAAATTTCAGAACTTGAAACTGATATGCCTGACATTTACCGTCAATATGTAGATATCGCAAAACAACTTGAAAAAGGTTATCATGATGTTCAAGATATGGAATTTACTGTTGAACGCGGTAAACTCTGGATATTGCAAACACGTAACGGTAAGAGAACTGCTAAAGCAGCTATCAAAATTGCTGTTGATATGTTCAATGAAGGTATTATTTCTAAAGAAGAAGCAATTATGCAAGTTGATCCATACTCTGTATATCAAGTGTTATTACCTTGCTTCAACCCTGATAAAGTTAAACACTCTCACAAGGTTTCAAAGGGTGTAAACGCATCTCCGGGTGCTGCTGTTGGTAAGATTGTATTTGATACGGAAGAAGCAGCTCGCCGTGGTGAAGCAGGAGAAAAAGTTATCTTAGTTCGTATTGAAACTTGTCCTGATGATATTCACGGTATGGCAGTTTCTCAAGGTGTTTTAACACTAAGAGGCGGAGCTACATCTCACGCTGCTGTTGTTGCTAAAGGTATGGGTAAACCATGCGTTTCAGGTTGTGAAGATTTGAAAATTGATTTGGCAAATGAAACAATCACTTGTGCTGACGGAACTGTATTCCACAAAGATGATATTATCTCTTTAGACGGCGGAACCGGTGAAGTTATGGAAGGGGCAATTGAGCTTGTTGAAGCAGGTATTGACTCTGACTTTGAAACATTCTTCGGATGGGTTAACGAAATCAAATCATTAAAAGTTGAAGCTAATGCTGATACTCCAAAAGATATTGAAAATGCTATTAAATTTGGTGCTGAAGGTGTAGGTCTTTGCAGAACAGAACACATGTTCATGGATCCTGACAGACTTCCTTGGGTACAAAAAATGATTATCGCAAATACTGCGGAAGCAAGAAAAGAAGCTCTTTCTCACTTACTTCCAA
>JAFUUT010000229.1 GCA_017477685.1 bacterium
AAGAAATTTGGGAAGCTAGCAACACTAAAGCCGTAACAAGCTCAGACCGAAGACTTCATCATCATACAGGAGCAACTTTTAGAGATCTGTATCTTTGTGTCAGAGGCAAAAAATATAATGCTAGTATTACTCTTGATGCCGACAATGAAAAATGGCGTAGTATCGAAACAAAACTTACTTCTACTGAAAAAAAACCAACAAGTCTTTTCCGACAATTTTATGATTCGCGCAGGCAGAAAGAAGGAGATGAAATACCTCTAGCGGGTAAAGTATCACTATTTGATAAAGCTGCAAACTACATTCGTAAAAAACAATTGGATTTTGCTGTAAAAATGGGCTACCATAGTAAATACGGGCAATTAATAGGGGTAGATAAAAGAAATGGTATTGCCGTATTTGGGGATAGAATAAGTGAGTCTGCACGTTATATCTCTCGCATAACATCATTTGATAAAGAAGGCAATAAATTCAAATATATTTGGACTGATGGATATTCAGAGAATGAAGCAGGAACAAAAGAGATTGAATTATGGATTGATAACTTCAAAACAGGTATAAGTACTACTATCAAATCAATAACCAGTGCAACAATTGATAAAAGTACTCGAAAATCTTTAGTTCAGGAAGATAAAAAGTTAGGAGATCATGTTTTTGGTCAAGCTCTCAGGTTTTTAAATATTGATATATGGCATAAAATAATAGCTAAAATAAGCTGGAATGATAAAATCTATAAGGCAACAGAGGTCCCGCTCGGGGAAAAAATTCCGAAGGGTTTCTTTGACAAATTTGATTAATCACGAGTATCTTCACAAAAAAAATAGTAAATAAATTTACAGTGTATTTATAAAATCAACAACTTCTTTTAAAGAATAGATATTTTCTTGAACAAGGAAGTTTTTGCCTGATTTTTTCTTGACATACTCAAGATTTTTTCCGTCCAAAAAATCTTGAGTGTACGGTCTTAGCATTACAGACGGGATTACAACTATATCACAGTCCTCGTTTTTTACTGTTTTTACCAAATCTTCTGTTGTTATGAGTCCGGCGACAGTAATATCCTTTCCCCAATACTCAGATTTAACAGGGCACGATTTTACTTCTAAATTTTTTATTTTAGATAGTTTTTGGGTAATTTTTTCAAACATATTTTTAGCGGCATAAGAGCAGGCAAAAACTATTTTATAGGGTTTTGATATTGATTTTGGGAGTTTTAGTTTTTTAAAATCATCATAAGTCAGCCTTAACGAGCCGACTCCGTCATCAAGCTGGCAAAAATTGCCATAATATTTCGCAAGTGGTATAGGCTCATCTGCCAGCAGAAAGAACTCATCCGAACAGCAGACTCTTTTGTATTTTGATGCTATTTTAATCGTTTCTTGTGCGCATTTTTTATCAACTTGCCTTAATTTTTCTTGTCTGAATTGTGTTATACCAACAGGGACAATTGCAACGGAAAGAACGGTATTTTTAAGTTCCGCCAAGTCAGAAAGAGTTTTTTCAAGTTCTTTTCCGTCGTTAAATCCCGGACAAAGAACAATTTGTGCATGGAATGGGATTTTGTTTTTCCTGAACCATTTTAAATTTTCTAAAGCTCTGCCTGCGTTTGGATTCTTTAGCATTTTTACCCGCAATTCAGGGTTTGTTGTGTGAACAGAGATATAAAAAGGTCCAAGATGCATTCTTTTTATTCGTTCTTTATCTTTTTCCGTTAAGTTCGTTAAGGTAATATATGTACCTTGGAGAAATGAGAGCCTGTAATCATCATCTTTTACATACAAAGTATTTCTCAAACCTTTTGGCTGTTGGTCAACGAAACAAAATATACAATGGTTCAGGCATGGTTTAACCTTGTCAAACACTGCACTTTCAAAAACAATGCCCAAATCTTCATCAAAATCTTTTTCAATTTCTATTTCTTCTTCATCTCCATTTGGATGTTTAACAAGAATAGTAACAATTTCAGACTTCATGTAAAAGTTATAATCTATCATATCTTGCATTATTTGCCCGTCAACGGATATGATTTCATCCCCTTTTGAAATTCCAAGCTCCTGCGCTATAGAACCGTTTAAAACACTATCAACCGTTGCGCTCATTATCTTTTTCAAAACCTTCAATCATAGTGATAAAATTGTTATATTCGCAAGAAGTATTGTCCAAAACAATTCTTTGGTAAAAATCAACAGGGGTATACTCATCTGACATTATTTTTTCTGTCTTTATTTTATGCAAATATGCGTTTGATTTTATTTCTTCAAGCATTGCTTTTAAATCTTCCCCTTTTAGGTATGAAGCGCAGCAAAGCTTGATTTTTGCATCTGATATAAATTGCTGAGGGTTAGGAGAAAACGGTTTTAGCATCAATTCTCTCAGCTCTTTGAAACCATTATTTGTTATGGAATAGAACACGGATAGCTTTCCGCCGTCTGACATAATTTTTGATGAAGTTATACATTCTTTTTTCTCTAAACGAACAAGAGCAGGTTTTATTGCGCCAAAACTGGGATTTGCAAATGAGCCAAAAATATCAAGTATTCTCTTTTGAACAGAATACATTGTCAAATCACGTTTGAGAAGTACATATAAAATCATTAAATCAATCATAAATTTAGAATATCATTAATTTATGGTTTGCACAACTTCCTTGAAACGGCACTTACTGCAGTACCGGATACAATAGGCTGGAATTGGGCATACTTGTTGTAATCTCCGTTTAGAAAAATTCCGTCATCGTCGTATGAATCGATTGTGCCGAGTCTATATTTTCTTTTTAAACAATCGATTTCATATTGCCCAAGTGTGTACAGCACCTGCCGACCTTCAATAGGCTCATATTGCCCTTTGTTATACGATTTGAGTAAAAAGGAGTAGCCGTATCTGTCTGTTGTTCCTGTTATGCCGTCAGGGTCAATGTAGTTGTTTGGGGCTACGTGTTTCCAGTTAATCCCGTCTGATTCTTCGGCGGAGCATATTAACATTGGAGTAATCAATAGCAAAAATATCAAAAATAATTTTTTCATTTCTACCTCAAAAACTATTATAATGATTTTTTTTGAAAAATAAAGTTTAATTGCAAAAATCATTTATGAGGTCTATTTCATTTGGGGTGAGAGAAAAACATTCGAACACAAATTTATCAATACTGTAAAGAATTTTGCTATCTTGAGTTTCTAAATAATTATTTACAAGTTTTTCTAATTCGCACTTTTGTGCAGGGGTTAGGATAGGAAACGGCAGGGAAGACAAATTGTTTTTCAGAACTTTCAATTCGTTAAATTTTTTGAGATACAAATATCTAAAAAGTTTGGAATTAAGAAATGCCATAGCGGTTTTCGTACTATGGGTTTCCATACGAGGAATCAATATATTTGCGCTGTTTAAAAATAGTGATTTACTGTCGTCATACGCAAAAACGAGCTTTTTTGAGATGAATTTATAGACTAATTTTTCTTCGCAGCGGTATATTTCATCTTTTGCTGCTTGTTGAAAATTTTCTCTCTTATATTCGATAAAATTTTTGGCAGGCTGCAGGTAATATGCACAAATCTCTTTTCCCGTATAAATTGGTTCATTGTCAGATGTTTTTTTTAGGGATAAATATTTTTTGTTGTTGCCTGTAACAATACCAAGCCCCCAAACACTATTTATCAGAGTTTCATAACCGGTGGAATAAATTTTGTCTAAAAGCCTTGCATCTTCGGAATTTATAAAAGAAAAATTATAATTATTATTGGATTTGTAATATTTCTGTTCAATATAAGAAGTTTTACCGTTTTCAACAAGTTCTATAAGCTCGATATTTTCACCATTTAGTTCCAGCATCACAACATTTGAAAGAACTCCTGAAAAAATCTTGCCAAGATTTTCTATTTTTCTGATTGAAAAACCGTCAAGAATAAATTTGCGAATATCCTGATGTACTTTGACATTCAAGATTGATTCAGGCAGTATAAAAGAACATTTGCCGTTATTTTTTAAATATTTTTTAGATTGCACAATAAAATATGCAAAAGATTCACCTGATTTTATTTTTGGGAAAAGTTTTTGGTCTTTATCTTCTACGTATGCGCCCCATGGAGGATTTGTAGAAATTACATCAAAGTATTTTTCCTCAAGGGGTATATTTTCGCCAAGAAAATTTATATTATAAATATTGGGGCAAAATTCAATATTTTTAAATTTTATAATCAGATTTATTTTAGCAATAAAACAGGCAATCTCATCCAAGTCGCAGCCGTATATATTTTGGGGATTTTTGATTATTTGGGCGCACTGCAGTATAAAACTTCCTGTCCCGCAGCAAGGGTCAAGGAAAGTATCATCAGGACGTAAGCATTTTAGAACTTTTTGAATTACTTTTTGAGGTGTGTAATAAGAGCCTTTAGTATTCTTATCCCCCTCACTTTGGGAATACTGATATACAATTCCCAAAAAATCCTCTTCATCCAAGGGCAAATATACATCAAGTAAATACTTATCAAAATCTTGTTTAAAGTCGCTTAAAATTTCTGCGAGATATTTATTTTTTGAAGAAAAATCTTTGTCCCTCAACTCTATTAAATTATTTTCTTTTAATAAATTCAATGCAAGATTATAAATAACCTTACGTATCGGAATACCGTTTTCTTTTATATAATCTGCAATTACTATAAGACTTTGGATATTTTCTTTATTGGAAAAATATTCAAGCGGCAAAATATTTTTTTTAGAAAGACGTTTATTGGCACGAGAAGATAATCGTTTCCCTTGTTCCTCTACGTCAACCCCCAAACGGCTCCAGTTTTTTAGTGTAGCTTCTGATACCATATTTTCTTGCATAGTTTTATTTTATCATATTTCCGAATTTATAAAAAATATTATGGGGTATTTTTTATACCTTTTGTGTTAATATTTGTAAAATAATTCCAGTAAAAACCCTATTTTTAGCAACATATTTATTGGTGTTGTTTTAAATATATAGTGTAAAGGAAATATTTTATGAATAGCCAATTAAATGTACATTACACGCCAAATTTCCAAGCAAATTATGTTGTAAAAGGGTGTGCTAATGATGTGCGAAAACTAAATACCCTGTTAAAGAGGTCCCTTGGCAGAGGAGTTGCCTTCAGCCATGATTTGATACCTGAATATACACAAGACCAGCAATACGTAGAAAAGCTTTATTCTACAGCAGAGGACATGGTCGATTTGATTTGCTATTCGATGAAAGAAGCAACGGGAGTGTTAGATCCTGGCAAAATAGTGCGTAAGCGTCCGCATCGTCCACGTAAGCTGGATACTCATGAGCTTATGCACGAGGTGACAGAGGTAGTTGAAAAAGAAGATCCTACCCCAAAGGAGTATGTTAAAGCTGCAAAAGCTGGTGGAGATGCATTTGCTGATTTTATGCTTGATTTATATCAAAATGCAAGGGTCAAGTTGGTAGAGATTTTAGGCAAAGATAAAGTAAAAGATGTGAGGTTTGTTGATGCTAAAGAGGGGCTTAAGGCTATAGAAGAAAAGAAATTTGATTTTATCAACGGTATAATACGAGATTAATAAATGTTAAAAATTGTGATAAATAAAATTCAAGCTGGCAAAAAAAATTTTTTACGGGTTTTATATACCAATATAAAAGCAGAAAGGATAAAGTATGAATATTTCATTTACATCAACATATAGAATTCCGTTAGACGGATTAAAACCATCTAAAAAAGAGCAAGTAAAAAAGATTGCTCTTGAATATCCTCCGTTTATATTAATGCCGAGTGGCAATAAAGGAGCGGTAAGAGTATCCATATCACAAGAGAAAGATGCATCATTTGAACAAAAATTAGCACAACATGGTATAAAAGTTTATCAAAAATTCGCGCGGCACTGTGTTTCTCCATATGACATGGACGCATATATTAAAAATTGTCTTGACTCAAGAGATTACGAACCACACGGAGAACAAATGCGCAGCAAAAGAAAAAGCAAATAAACTTTAATGGAGAATTAAATATGAGAATAAATAATATAAATTTATAC
>JAFUUT010000230.1 GCA_017477685.1 bacterium
AAAGTGCGTATAATATATTCCAGAAAGATGGGGCATAAACAGCACTATTACCAAGCAAAGCTCCGAACACCGCACCGATTCCCGCAGCAATATACGCATCACCATCACCCATAGTTTCAACTTTTAGAGCAAAAGAAGTAACACGTCTTATCAATTCTATAACCGTAAATGAAATTATTGCGGCTCCTATTGAATATAATACAGGGCAAGTCATTATAAATTTAAAATCAATTTCAGGCATTCCTACTTCATTCTTGTATGAAATTAAATTCCACGCTGCCATTACCACACTATAGATAATACCGCTGCCAATTAGCGAATACAGGTGAGCATCATGCACTTTCATCTCTTTGATATCAGTTCCTGCAATTACAATGAATAAGCAAGCAAAAACCAAAGAAAATATATAATTTGTCAATTGGAAATATGTTATAGGATTTATTGCATCCAACCCAAAAAGAAGATCAAACGGGTTGCAAAATTTTATAAACAGTAAAACAAAAATAATACCTGTCAGTAATTCTACAAGCGGATATTGCCAGCTGATTTTTTCTTTGCAAAATGCGCATTTCCCGCCTAGGAATATATATGACAACACCGGAATATTATGATACCATTTCAATGGTGTTTGACATTTCGGACATTTTGAGCCTGGGAAAACAATTGATTCTTCGCTTATTGTTCGCAAAATAACAACATTCAAAAAGCTCCCCGTAACCAAACCAATTATAAATATAAATAACAACATAATGATTGATACCAACATAAAATCAATCCTCCTTTATATCCTTTGTTATAATTTCATACATTTTATTTAATGCTCTTTTAATTATACGTGCAACTTGAGTAGGCGAAACTCCCAACTCTGCCGCAATATCTCTTTTTGTAATACCTTCAATATAATATTTATAAATTACTTCCTTTTCCTGCTTTTGTAATTTGTTTAAAGCGAACTCTATCATTTTTTTATTTTCATATGAATGCTCATAAGAACCTTCATCTATCCCCTGAACTCGATCCAAAAGAGTTTCTCCGCCTTCTGAAGCATATATATTTTGATCCAAAGAAACAATATTACGAATAAGATCTATATTCATAATCTCTGTCACTTTGCCTTCCGGCAATCCGGTATAACGGGCTATTTCTTCGACAGACGGGATACTATCAGTATTTTCTGATAATTTTTCAATTGCATCATTTACAAGTGAAATATTTGCAATTGTTTCTCTTGGCGGTTTTACGATATTTGATTTATCCCGAAGATACTGTAAAATGCGACCTTTAATAAATTTTGTCGCATAAGTTTTAAAACTTCCTTTTTCTGCAGCATGATATGTATCAATCGCTTTTAATGCGCCGATAGCACCGACCTGAATTAAATCATCCCGAGGTACAGAGCCGGAATAAACAATCATTCCGGAAGCAATTTTTTTGACAAGCTTCAACGTTTCTTCAATAAGATGAAGATACAATACATGCTTCTTTTTGCTATCATTTTCGCTCTTAAAACCGGAAATTAACTCCTCCAGTTTTTCCAGTTCAGATGTTTTTAATTCGGTCATAACTGCACCAATTACTATTTATAATAGCATAAATACCTCATTTTATCTAATAATTAAATTTAATTAATATAAG
>JAFUUT010000231.1 GCA_017477685.1 bacterium
AGAAGAAAATGAAATAGAAGTAGAAGCACTAAGACAAAAAGCTATGGCTCAAGAACAACAGTTGAATGATATAAATTCAAGAGCCGCACAATTGACCCAGAGACAATCCGAACTGGCACAAGATCTGATAAACCAACAACAATATAGAGGAGAAATACCTCAATTTGATGAAAACTTGCTTTTAGAGTCTTTAGATTTGCTATCAAATGAAATAAGTGAGGATGCAGCTGACAATATCAAGAGTTGGATAGAAGAAGGAGCAGGAAACCAACCGCTTCCTGAAAATCCGCCGGAAGGGAATCAATAATGGCAGCAAAGGATTTTGAATACGAAAGTTTTGCCCAGAATTTGGCAGCCCAAGCGCATGATTTGGTGCCTCAAGAATTTACGGATGAACAAAAACAATATGTAATAAGCACGCTTGGGAATTTTTCGTTAATGGCAGGAAAGGCACTTGCCGAAGACCCAAACTTGAATTTTAATGCGGAGCAATCCACATATATTACACAAATTATTGCGGAATGGTCATTCCACAAAGCAGTTGACGTAATCCGTTCGGGTATTCCAAGACAATACTGGGATTCTGTTATGCAAAAAATTGCATATACCATTTTTGAAGTTTCAAAGCAAGCTTTTGCACAAAATTTACCGAATGATCAAATACTGGAACTAATAGAACACCACGTAAAAAAATCCTACGTGGATGCCTTGAATGAACTCAAAGAAAAAGAAATTATAGATGAAAACCTGATGGAATTTGCAGCTTCACAGTCAAACATGGAAGCAATGGCACAACAATTGCAGCAGCAGCAAATGGAAGAAGCACAAGCAGCACAAGCAGCACAAGCCGCTCAAGAAACTCCGGTCTCAGGTTTGCCGCAAGTCGCCCCCGGCAGCAACATACAACAGCATCAAAGTTTTGATAAAATAGATTCAAAAACTTTGAAATTAGCAACAGTTGCTATGCTTTTTAACCGTATGAACAGAGATAAAGTTCAAGCGATATTAAATGTATTCGGAGAGGAAGAAGCCGAAACAGTAATTAAATTTATGCAAATACCGGATTTGACCGAAAGAGTCGGCAAATACAATGCATTGAAATGCCTTCACGAAATTAAAATGAACCTGCCGAAATCAAGTGATATGACTCCGGTAAAAGTTGTTAAAAGAATTAAATATTACACTTCTCAATATACACCTAAACAAATTGATACAATGCTGATAAAAGAACGCGTTGGCGTGAAACGATTAGTTTTTAGCGCAATGGAAGATAAATTTTATGATAAAATGCCCCAAAAAGTTGCAAGCGTTATTGCCACACACTTACTAAATAGTGTATAATAATGTTGTATCATGATTATTAAAAAGAATAGAAAAGTACCTCGCGGGGAGGCAATTCCGGAACCTAAACAGGAAGTCAATGAAGAGCTTGAACAACAAAAGCTGGAGCCAGAACAAGAAGTAGCAGAGCAAGAGCCGGAGCAGGAAATTGACCTGTTTGATTTGGATAATATTGATTTTAAGCAACGGCAGGAACGCAGACGCGGTGACCGCCGCAGAGGATTTCGCCGTATTGACGACCGTAATTTGATATCAAGAGCAAAAGAAGAAGCAAACTCAATCAGAATTGCAGCCCAACAGGAAGGATATGAGGAAGGTCTGAAAGCCGCTCAGGAAGATATCCAACTACTTAGAGAAGGAATTGAGAATTTCTTCGGAGCAAAACAGGCTGTTATGGATTCAATTGCACCTGATATTCTTGAAATCAGCCTTGATATTGCAAAAAAAATCATTAAAAAAGAAGCAGCCGAAAATCCGGATATCATATTGGATAACATAAAATCTATTCTGAAAGATTTATCAAAAGAAGAAACAAAAATCACATTAAAAGTGAATCCGGCACAGGTTGCACTTTTAAAACAAGAAGTTCCTGAAATCGTTTCAATGTCAGGAATGGAAGCAAAAGTTCTTATCATACCGGATGAGAACACTTTGGAAGGCGGGTGTCTTGTTACAACCACAAACGGGGTAATAGATGCCACAATTGAAACACAGGTAGAAATAATTAGTGAGGCATTAAAAGAAGTCTAATGGCAGCACCGGAGGGACAAGCAAATCCAATAAGTGAAATTATGATGGCAGTATTCGTACTGTTCCTTATCGTAATATTGCTTGTTGAGCTGCCTACTTGGGTAATTAACATTTGTATTTGCTTAAATATCACTTTAGGTATAGTCCTTTTAATGTTTGCCTTGTACGTCCAAAAGACTTTGGAATTGTCATCTTTCCCATCAATTATACTTGTCGGAACAATGTTTAGGCTTTGTCTTTCTATAGGTTCCACAAGATTAATTTTGGCAAAAGGACAAGCCGGAGAAGTTATTCAGGCATTCGGAGAATTTGTAACCGGCGGTAATATGATAGTCGGAGGTGTAATATTCCTGATTATTACAATTGTACAGTTCATGGTTATCACAAAAGGTGCTGAACGTATCGCAGAAGTTTCCGCCAGATTTGCGTTAGACGCTATGCCCGGTAAACAAATGACTATTGACGCAGACTTCAATGCAGGTCTTATTTCACCGGAAGAAGCAACAAGAAAACGTGAAGACTTATCCAGAGAATCAAATTTGATGGGTTCTATGGATGGTGCGATGAAATTCGTAAAAGGAGATACCATTGCCGGTATTATCATTACTCTTGTTAATATTATCGGAGGATTGGCTATAGGCTGCCTTATGGAGCAAATGGACGTTGGCGATGCTGTTAGTAAATACACCAGATTAACAATAGGTGATGGTCTTTGTTCTCAGGTTCCGTCTCTTTTGATGTCAATCGCAGCCGGTGTATTTATGACACGTGCATCTGCAAAAAGTTCTTCTTTAGGTGGTGATGTTGCAAGCCAAATAACAAGTAAACCTAATGCGTTATTCTTCGCTTCAATATTCCTATTCGTTCTTGGACTTACAGGTAAAACATGGTTCTGGAACGGAACCGGACTTCCGTCTTTACCATTTATTATATTTGCAATCGCAATATTTGTTGCAGGTTTTCAGGTTCTTATCAACGCAGACGTTCAATCCCAACTCGGACAGTTGGAGAGTGTTAAACAAAATATGCAAGACCTTGTTAACCCGAACAGAATGTATGAACGCTTAGGGGTTGATATTTTGAGCTTGCAAGTAGGTTCAAATCTTCTTGTAATTGCCGATCCGGACCAAGAAGGGCAATTGCTTGCTAAAATTGCGGCTTTACGTCAAAGAGTCACAGATGAACTCGGTTATATCCTGCCAAATATTCGTATTATGGATTCATCTGCCCTTGATGCGAATGAGTATATGATACTTATTCGTGGTAATACTGTTGCAACAGGATACGTATATCCGGGAAAATTTATGGTAATTGCCGATCAATGGGATTCTATGAAAAAAGAAGTGCCGGAAGATGCAATTATCGGTATTGACCCTACATACCAAACTCAGGCTTACTGGATTAATCAAGATGATGCAAAAGCGGCACGCTTAGTTACGGCGGTTGATGCAACTGATGTTATTGTTACCCACCTGCAAGAGTGCGTAAGAAAACACGTTGATGATGTTATGACAAAAACTGATGTACTCAAACTTATGGAACTTGTTCGTTCGCAAGACCCTACACTTGTCAATGACCTTGTTCCGACAATCATATCAACCAGCGACCTAAGGAAGATTTTTGTAAACTTAATCCGAGAAAAAGTTTCAATAAAAGATATTATATTTGTGTTTGAACGCTTATGCGACTATGCAAGATTTTCCAAAGAACCG
>JAFUUT010000232.1 GCA_017477685.1 bacterium
GCAACTAATACACGGTTACGCTCTTTTTCACTATTCAAGCTTGTTTGATACTCATTATTAATTTCTTTTGCTTTATCTGCTAACTCTTTTGCTTCTTTATAATTTTGGTTTACCAAATCATCTCTCTTTCGGATTATCTCAAGAATAGGGCGGTAAAATACAGCATTCATAACCAACATGAACACCACAAAACTAATCATTGCAACTATTAAGGTAGCATTAAATTCAAACATTTCATTCCCTGTTATTTAACAAATATCAACAACAACGCAATTAATAAAGAATAAATCGCAGTAGCTTCCGCCAAACCTGCACCTAAAATAAAGTTCTTAAATGCTTCTTCTTTAACTTCCGGCTGACGTGCTATAGCATCCAAAACACCTTTTGTAGCAATACCTAATCCGAGTCCGCCGCCCAAGGTACCAAAACCTATTGCAATACCTGCCGCTAATCTGCCTAAATCTAAAGTTTGTTCAATTGCCATAATTTTCTCCTTTTTATTTTATATCAGTATTCTTTTTATTCTTCTTGTACAGCTAAAGAAATATAAGTTGTTGATAAAATCGTAAAGACAAGCGCCTGAATCAATGCAACAAATATTTCAAATAACATAAACGGTATAGGGCCAAACACATGCGTAAGGCTTATAACCGTAGCAACCAAAACCTCACCTGCAAAAATATTTGCAAAAAGTCGCAATGCAAGAGAGAACGGTCTTACAAACAGTTCCAGAGTATCAACAAGGGTCATAATTATACCCTCCAAACTGAATCCTTTGAAAAAGAACTTCAAACCGTTTTTCTTAACTCCATAATAAATATAATAAATAGATACAACAATCGCCATTGCCGCGGTCATATTTATATCATTATTGGGAGATGCAAACTCACCATGAGCCAAATGAATTAATTTGAGAGGTAATTGCCCTACTAAATTTGCAGTCAAAATAAACATAAACAATGTCAAAATAATTGCGATATGTTTTTGAGCATTATCATTACCCATACTGCTTTTAGCAAGATCATTAAAGTATTTGACAACAGCCTCACCAATCCACTGAAGTTTAGACGGAACCATTGACAAATGCCTTGTCGTAAAATACGCAAGAACCAAAAGCAGCAGCATTGAGAGCCACATTGTAATCAATGTATCCATATTAAAAGACATTTTATATCCCAAAACTGAGGTTGTATAAACCCAATGTTCCATAACTCTCCCTTCTGTTTTATATTAATACAGAAAAAATATTTTCGCAAACCCTAACTGTACAAATTTTATTAAGAATTGTAAACCTATAAAAGCCTGAATAACGATAATTTTAATAACTGTTTGCAGTCCTTATGTTTGTAGTATAATGAAACTAATCAAGAAAATTGATTAGAGGATATTATGAAGGTTATAAAACTTGAAGAGATTGATTCTACCAACTCTTATGCCAAATTAAATATAAATACCCTGGAAGACAAAACTGTCATTCATGCCATAAGGCAAAACTCAGGCCGCGGCCGATTTGACAGAAAATGGATAGACCTTGGAGAGGGTAATTTATTTTTTTCAATAGTTATAAAACCTTCTGATGAATACATAAATTCCTTATCAAATATAACGCAATATGCTTGTGTAATATTGTGTGAAATTCTTGAAAAATATGGTGTAAACCCTAAAATAAAATGGCCAAATGATGTTATGATTGACGGGAAACGAAAAATCTCGGGTATTCTTTCCGAAACAGTTATAGAAGGCGGGAGTTTAAAAGGTCTTGTTGTCGGAATCGGAATAAACCTTAATGCTGACATTGAGGATGTAAATAATATCAAAGATCGCGTTGCAACAAGTTTAAATATAGAAATCGGCAAAACTGTCAACGTGGATTACTTTTTAGACGAATTTTTAAATGAGTTTTTCAAAAATTATGA
>JAFUUT010000233.1 GCA_017477685.1 bacterium
TAGCAAATTATTAAAATAACATAATAAATTGCACAAATTTTGTTATATCTATATTATTAATGTATGAGTGAACTAGAGGTAAAAAAAGTAATAGCCCTAATGTCCGGCACATCTTGCGACAGTATTGATGCTGGATTATGTGAAGTATATCCCGATATGTCTGTGAAATTGATTAGAGGGATAAATTTCCCGTATCCTGAACATGTCAGAGCAAAGATATTTCAGATATTTCGCGGTGAAGCTTCAGTTAAAGATATTTGCCAGATGAATTTTGTCATTGGTAAATGTTTTGCAGATGCTTGCAAAATCTTGATTGAAGAATACGGCAAGCCCGATTTAATTTCTAGTCATGGACAAACTGTTTATCATTATCCGTATGACGAAAAAATAGATGATATATCAATGAAAAGTACTTTGCAAATCGGTGAAAGTTCTGTTATAGCCCAAGAAACCGGTTGTATGGTTGTGTCAAATTTCAGAGAAGCGGATATTGCTCAAGGCGGTCAAGGTGCTCCGCTGGTATGTTTTGCGGATGAAAAGTGGTGGGGTAAAGGTATATCCAGACAATGCCATTCTGAATTTGATTCGGTTAATGTTTCAGCCCCTCACCCTGCCTCTCTTTCCAACGGGGCGAGGGAATGTAATCGCAATTATGCAATCCAAAATATTGGCGGAATATCGAATGTCACAGTTGTTTCAAAAGATTTTGATACCTTTGGTTTTGATACGGGACTTGGCAATATAATGATTGATTATTGTGCTCAGAAATATTTTTCAAAACCTTATGATAAAGATGGTGACATTGCATCAGAAGGTGTGATTTGTGAAAGCTGGCTTGAATGTTTGCTGCAAGATGAATATTATTTTGTTGAACCGCCAAAATCGACAGGCAGAGAGTATTTTAATCCTCAATATATTGAAAACTCTTTAAAATATGCCCCAAAAGATCCGAAAGATATTATTGCAACGGCTACTGCTCTAACGGCTAAAACAATTGCCGATGCGTATGAAAGGTTTATTTACCCTAATGTCGGTATTCATGAGGCTGTAATTTGCGGCGGCGGGGCTTATAACAAAACACTTATGAAATTTCTAAGGAAATTTTTACCTTCTTATATTGAATTGAAAACTTGCGAAGATTATGGTATTTCAAACAATTTTAAAGAGGTTATGGCATTTGCTCTGCTCGGGTATTGCACTTATTACGGCATTCCGAACAATCTGCCTTGCTGCACCGGTGCTAAAAAGCGTGTTGTTATGGGCAAAATTACGTATTAATTGTTTTTTGTAAATATTTGTTAACCTTAAAACAAATTCGCTAAAAGCAAGTTATAGTAATTATTTTAGCCATATGTCATAATATTTGATTTTTTTATTTTGCGCAATTTTTTAAAAAACGACGTTTTACTATATGTGTAGTGTAGTGAAAATATAAGGTGGTATTCTTTATGGAAATTTCATCTCTTAGACCAGTTGTTGGTCAAGTGTCTTGTCCAAATTTATTAAAAAATTCCGGTGCAAATCAAATATCTGATAATAGCATTTCATTTTCAGGCGGAAATAACCCATCAGGAAATGACAAAAAGTATTCCAAAAAACAGTTGTATGCGGCATTACTTGCAAGTACAATCGGTTCGGCAGCCATAGTCGGAGCAATAATGCATGGCAGAACTTCAAGAATAATATCGAGATTTGAAAGAAGTATTAATGATTTATCCGGAAGAAACAGACGATTATCAAATGATGCATCTGATTTAAAATTACGTTTAAATCGTGAAAAGAGTGATAACGCAACTTTGTTGCGTGATAAAGAACAGTTTGAACGTGCCTGCGAAAGTCTTAAAAGTTCTAACGAGCAGCTTAAAGGAGATAATGCTCGTTTACAAGAACGTTTAAATGCGGCGATAGAAGCATCTAATACCCCTGAAGAAAAGGCTTTGTATGCCCGCTATAAAGCGCAATTCAATGGCGCAGAATTGGATTATGATCCAACAAGGCCTCCTGTAACAGGAATTGTTAATCCTTCAAAAGCTAAAGGTCCGGTATATCCTGCGGAACATGTTCCGACATCATTACGCTCAGATATAGTAGATAGCTATATACCGCCGGTAGGGGGAGACGGGAGATTTGATTTCCGATTCTCAACAAGCCCTGAAATGCATATTACTAAAGTTGAGTCGAAAGATTTTGAACCTATGAGTAAGGTTTCTACAAGTATAAGTGAAAGTTATGCTGACTCTGTACAGTGGGATAATGATAAAATTGCCCGTGATATACTTCAAAATTTCTATGATGGTCACGGTCAAACTTTAGATGGTGTAAGATTACATTTTGAACCTGTTTCAAACGGAAGATATAAAATCAGAATAGAAGGATTATCTACGTATTCTCCTGATAAAGCGATATTTATCGGTGAATCTACAAAACGTAATGATCCTAATGCTGCAGGCAATTATGGTGAAGGTCTTAAAATGGCAGCTTTAAAACTTCTGCGAGATAAAGGTGCAACAAAAGTTGATATTGGATCTGATAATTGGAAATTATCATACTCGCTGGATAAAAGTTCTCTGGCTGATAAACGTGTATTGACATATTCTATGGATAAAACTCCAAAATATGATGGCAATTATGTTGAATTTGAAACAAGTGATAAAGATTTGCTTGAAA
Source organism: bacterium (assembly GCA_017477685.1). GTDB lineage: Bacteria > Cyanobacteriota > Vampirovibrionia > Gastranaerophilales > Gastranaerophilaceae > Zag111. The sequence continues at coordinate 2,668 of JAFUUT010000233.1, forward strand.
AATTCAGACTTACGTTGAAAAGATTTTACTCAAGCGGCAATTCACATTTTAAATGTCCTGACTTTGAAAATAGTTATATAGGTATTAAAAAATTAGGTCCAAAAGAAAAAGGCGGATTGTACATTGCCGGTCAACGTTTTGAATTTGGTGGAGATTATGACGGTTTGCCTGGTGTCGTACTCTTTGTGAAACAGAAACCGCCGATAAAAGTCCTTGATCCATCAAGAGACAGAACATCAATAAATACCTCTCAGCTTGAAAATATTGCACAATGGATTGCTGAGAATGCAAGCCGTAGCGAAAAATTGAGTATTCTAAAAGCATTAGAAGAATATGGATATAAAGTTGACTATAGCAAGGAGACTCCTATGCATAATTTTGTAAGGCATTTCGTAAACAAATGTAAATATGCAGATATACCTCTTAAAGATGTACAGTTCCCGGCCAATTATGTTGCTTACTCCTCTTGTGATGATGATATCGTGCGTAGTCTACGCCAAGCCGGATATATGATATTTGACGAACAATATCAATATATAGGTATGCGCACTATTTCTCAAGTTGTCGGAGATGCAAGGAAACATGTTCCAGTTCTTCCAAATAGCGTTCAACAGAAAAAAATATTAATACTTAAAGAGGCATTGAAAAAACTTGCACCGTCTTTGGAAGGTCATCATTTTACTCCAAGTGAACTAGATGCAAAAATATTTATGTTTGATAAAAATGCAAAAGGTGAAAACAGGATGTATGGTGGCTGCTGTGCAGAAGCAATTACAGATTTTGGTAAATCTTTAGGTTTCTGGATTGAAAGAGAATATTTGGATGGTTCAAAATTTAGTGATGTTTTGGAAACTGCTTTGCATGAATTATCGCACAAAGCAGGCGGTGATAGCAATTCTTCTTTCGGTTATAAGTTAACTAATGTCAACCAAGATGTTATTAAACAAATTTTAACTAATCCTAGAACGAAAGCGGAACTTTCCGCGTTAAATAGACTGTGGGATGATTTAGCCACTTAGTTTTAAGAAAATGTATATTCAGGAGACCGTGTAAATTTTTTACACGGTCTCCTTTCATTTTGTAAACATTTGTAAAAACTTATTTCTATCTCCTAAAGTTTTTTTTAAAGGTAGCCGATTACTCCTTTGTAAGCAATATATATTTTTTAAGGAGTGTAGAAATGTCTGAGAAAAAAATTATGGATGTCGAAGATTTAATGCTTGATTATGCTGAAATGACCAGTTTTGATTTTGGGTCATTATCAAATGATGAGATGGATACATTAAACAGAATTACAAATAACGAGTATGCGAAAAAACCTTACGCTTTCAAATACGGCAACTTTAAATTGTCGGATTTCTTCCACGAGTTGCTGTTTGATAAAGGCGAATAGCTGAAGATTTTGGAGATATGTAAAATGGAAGACACAGAAAAAATGCTGTTTGACAAAGGCTGTTTCCTTCCCGGATGGGTAGAAGATACCGTGCAGGAAGACCAAATGCCGATTTCTCAAGTTCATATTGCAAGAAATAAAGACCTCGCGACCTTGCAAAAAGAACTTGAAGAAATCAAAGAACATATTGAAGATGTTAAAGAAAGAGAATGGCATTTGGCAAGATTGTTATATTTCCATAATAATGATTTTGCTAAAGAATAACGACTACCAGACACTACTTTACACACACAACTTTACAAGCCATAACAAATGTTTATGGCTTTTTGTTTGTTTGAGCTAATATTTTGTTATGATTACGAAAAATGAATTAGACAAGCTAGTTGAAAAATACGAAAATCCTGATTTTATAAAGGATGATCCCGTACAATTCATTCACAGGTATAATGATAAAAAGGATATTGAACTTGCTGGTTTTATAGCATCACTGCTTGCATACGGAAGCAGAAAACAGTTTATCAAAAAGCTGGATGAACTTTTGGTTGATATTGCTCAAGATGAACCGTTGAATTTTGTTCAAAATTTTGAACCTGAAATCATAGGCGATTTTAATTATCGTTTTGGCAAACCTGTTGATTTTATTTCGATATTTAAAATTCTAAAAGAGCTGTATAATACGTCAGATGGTCTTGAAGAACTTTTTAAATGCGGATATAAGCAAAACAAATTATTTGAAACTGTCGTTTATTACTTTTATAAGCGTGCAGACAAAAATGTCGGGCAGGGCTTTTATCATATGATTCCAAATCCTGATAATGGCGGCGCGATGAAGCGTATGTGTATGTACTTAAGGTGGATGGTCAGAAAAAGTTCTGTTGATGTCGGGATTTGGAATTTTATGAAACCTTCGGAGTTGTATATTCCTTTAGATGTTCATGTGGGCAGAATTTCACGTCAAATGGGACTTTTAACAAGAAAGGCAAATGATTTTAAAGCGGTAATTGAACTTACAAACAAATTGAAAGAATTTGACCTTGAAGACCCTATAAAATATGATTTTGCAATGTTTGGCTACGGGGTGAATGAATAAAATAAAATGTATAAATTTTTGTAAATAAATAAGATATGGTAGCAAAAAAAATTTTGTTTGGTTTTAATATTATAGTAACACATAGGTAAGGAGGAAAAAATGCGTATCAATCCGATATCGTACAATACAAATTTATATTTTGGAAATGAATTGGCTAAAAATATTGCTGAGAGGGCAACTGACAGAATGAAACTGCAGGGTGTAAGGAACTCTCTGAATAAAGACAAAGAACAAGGTGTTAATGATTATGACGGCACAATATTTAGAGAAGAGGATGCTTATCCTATCTTAGACAAATTGGAAAAAGAATTTTCTAAAGAAGATATTGGCGGCTACGGTGATACATTGGAGTGGTGCGATTCTTTTATGGATAATCTTAGTAATCATTCGTTGTCACAGGATAAAAGCCTGTCTAAAAATACAAGAAATGCTCTGATTTTAAGCTATTTAAACAGATTAGCTGATTTTTCACAAGAAATTCAAGCTTAGACAAATATAGAATTGGCAAAGAATAGCGTTATAAAATAGGCCATACCTAAAACCGGTTTTTATTTAAACCAGTGATAAATTGGTGTGCTTTGAATTATTTTTTCTCAGTTCGTTCACACGTTTCATTACGTAGTTTGCGTGTTCATCTTGGGGACTGCATTCTAAAAACTTGTGATAATATCTTTTGGCATCTGTTTGTTTACCCAGTTTATCAAGACAAACTCCAATATCAAAATATGCTTTTGAGTAATGCGGATTAATTTTTAAAACATTTTTATACAACGCTAATGCAGGTCTGTACAATTCCATTTTCATTAAAAGCTGCGATTTTCTTAAATATGCATTCAGGTATGTCGGAGATGTTTCAATGAGCTTTTGATAAATCATCATTGCCATATCCTGTTCATCGCACTGTTCGTGCGCCAAACCAAGGTTATAAATAGCATCAGGATTTTCCGGCTCAAGTTCGATTGAGCGAATGAAACATTTTATTGCTTTGCAAGGGGTTTCATCTTTCAAATGGCAAAGCCCGAGTTCATAAAAAGTTTCAGAATTGTTCATGTCAAGTTTTGCGGCTTTTTCAAGCGCCGAAATTGCTTTTTGAATTTTGCCTAAATTTTTATAACAAACACCCAGCCCAAAATATGTTTCAGGGTTGTTGCGGTCAATAAGTACCGAATTCAAGTAGTTTGAAACGGCCTCTTTAAATGAACATTTTGTTCTTAGTAAATCAGCCTTATTTTTCAATATTTGTTGCGCTTTTTGCCGTTTAATCGGGGTACTCATGTACTCTGATTTTCTATTTTGTTCTTTCAACTCTTATTCCTCTTACGCCAATAATTTTAGACATTTTTTTATATGGGCATAACAATCGGATGATTTAAAAATTAATCAATCATTGGATTTATTATCTTGCTTGTGCTATAAAATTGGTATGAAAAAGTTGGTGATTTTTTTAGGGATTATAGCGTTGTTAGCGCCTTCTTCCATGTCATGTATTTTGGCAGAGGAAATACATTTGGACGGGGTGGAACAAAAGAAAATTGAAATACCGAAGAATGATTATAAAGAAGTAGATTCACTTGTGATAAGCGAAGAAGAAATTATGGACCAAATCATAAAACTGCAAAGAGAAAAAGATTTGGAAGATATAGATAATCTGTGGAAAGGTACTGTTGCAAATAATCAGGTAATCGGTTTTGCATTGAAAAAGCTTTCAACTCCTGAAAGCCAACGAAGAATACATTCTTCCCTAATGGCAAAAACTTTGTCCGCAATTATTTCAGGAGCTTCTATGGCTCCAATGCTGGTTGGCGCGGATTATATGGTTCAATCCGGAACTTATGCGGCGGGCAGAATTGCACAAAATTTACTCAACAGAAAAAATATTCCGCAGGAAATACCTTTGACAGATACTGAACTTATTGAACTTGCAGGGCTTATTGAAAATTTGCAAGATAAAATTATCAATGCATATTACAATTATAAAGGTACATTGTCTCAATTGAAAGATGTAAGAGCTCGAGAACTTCTTTATAATAAAAATTATGCAAAAGCCATGGATGAAGAAGACTTTTTGGAAATAGCGGTATCGTCATCATTGTATCAAGATACGCAGATTGAGGAAGAAAAGTATATGCAGCTTGCTAAAAAATATCATCTTGAACTTCAGCGTCTTGCGGGTAAAAAAGTTGTTGATTCGCTAAATTTGTACCAATATGATTATGATTCTGCTCTCTTAGGAGGTCCAAATGTTAAATAACAAATTAATTCCGTTAGTTTTGGCATTATTTGCTTTTAGTATGCCTGTTTGTGCTTCAGATTTGACTTTGGATGATTTAGTTGTGCCTCGTGATGCCGCATACAGAGTAGGGATTTCCGAAATTCCGGAGAATCAGTATATTGAGGCGGAACAGGAGCGTGTTTCAACTGCAAAAAATATCGTAAAAGAAGTTTCAAGTGAAAATACCGATACCACATATGCGGATTTGAGTATAAAAAGGTTATCAAGAGAGGTTTCTCAGGATTTAGAATATGAAGAACAGGATATGGTTGCGGACTTGTCTTTGTTGTGGCAAGGAGCCGCTATGCAAAGTGATACAATAAACTTTGCACTTTATAAACTGGCAAATCCGGATGCTGATAAACCGGAAAAAGGCACTGTAAAAAAAATGTTGCAAACCATCGCCAGCATGTCAACTATAGTAGGTGCAAGTATGGCTAATCCTTTGCTCGCCGGTACATCTCTCATCGGCGGCAATGTCTTGGGAATTATGTCTCAAGATACAAAAGCTTTGAACTACAAATATACAAAAGTAACCGATGCTGATATGATTATTCTTATTCGCAAGGTTGAAGATCTCCAGCAAAATGCAGTTAACTTGTACTATGATTATATGACTGCTAAAAATCAGTTGGACATGATTACAAAGCTTGTGCAAGAACGCCGCGACCGTTTTGAAACGGCACAGCGTAACAATGCGCCAAAAGAGCTTATTGTTATAACTGATGCATATTACAGAACTGCTCTTGACAAGCAAAGGAGTGCGAAATCAGAGTTCTTTTCAAAAAGAGCAGCATTAGAACAGTTTGTCGGTAATGAAGTATTTACCCAGTTTGAGAGCGAATTGGCCTTGAGAGAAAGTACAAGGAATGGCGAAGTTACTGCCAATAATGTAAAAGAGGAGTATTCAAAAACTGTTCAGGATGTTGAAAATTATACAGATAATCTTTCAAACGGTGCAAATCAAAGTCAAAACAACGATTACAATACTTTTATTTACGACGATACAAATTTAGATAAAGTTCCCGATTTGGAACCTATAAATGTTTCTCAAGATATTTCGGATAATACAGTGGATGAAAAGGTTAATAATTCAGATAAAAAAGCTTTAAACAAATTGAGAAAAGAAGATAAAGCAAGGGAAAGAACAGAAAAAGAAAACAGTAAATATTCGACGAAAGGCCTTATATTCAGTCACACAAAAGCTGATAAATCTGCGGAAGAACAGAAAGAAGTTTCAAATAGTATTCAAACAAAAGAAGTAAATACAACATCTTCAAAGAAAACAGAAAAGATTGACGGGGTAGAACTTTTGCCTCTTGATGATATTCGTGTTCCTGAACTTAAAAAAGACGGCTATTCAATTTATTCATATTATGAAAACTGATTGGAATATGTATGATGAAAATCATTCCTTACGAAGTTTATTGTGGTGAAAAGAATATGCAAATCGATTCTGATTTGCTCGATATGGCTGTTGAACAGGGTTTAGATTATCCGATTTTCAGGCTATATGGCTGGAAGCCGGCATGTGTATCTTTGGGTAGGAATCAAAATGAAGATTTTTTGGACAAATTTTTATTAAAAACTCTGGGGGTTGATGTTGTAAGACGTCAAACCGGCGGGAGAGCTTTACTGCATGATAACGAGATAACTTATAGTTATATATGTCCTGCGGGGTATCTTGAGCATGGCGAGTCTGTGGTTTCTTCATACAAGGAAATTTGTGAATTTTTGATTGATAAATTTAAAAAATTGGGAATAGATTTGAATTTTGGTTCAAAACACGTCAGCACAAAGTTTGACTATTGTATGATGGTTTCAACAGGTGCGGATTTGTGTTATCAAGGTAAAAAGTTAATTGGTTCGGCACAATGCCGGAAGCAAGGTTATATTCTTCAGCACGGTTCTATTTTGTATGATTATGATAAAGATTTATTAAAAAGGATTTTTGCGCAAGACTTTAATGAGGATGAAATTATTTCTATAAAAGAGATTAATCCTGATATTTCAAAAGAAGATATAATAAATATTTTGAGTTGTACTTGATTTTTTGGTATATTGATGATAAGTTGAGAGTATCAAATGGGTTATGTTTGGTAGCTTGTTTGATAGATTAAAAGTCGTCACGGGCCTGTGGCACTCTGCCGACGAGGAAGATTAAGTATCTTCCCAAGGAGAGGTAGGTAGCGGGGGTAAATCCTCAAGCTAACGCAAGCCCGATGAAAATTGAATAAAATTAAAGTCGTCACGGGCCTGTGGCGCAGCGGTAGCGCAGAGGACTCATAATCCTTTGGTCGTGGGTTCGAATCCCTCCGGGCCCAAATTTAATAAAAGAGAGCATTTCAGCTCTCTTTTTTAGTGCTAAAATTTGGTGAGGGCTTCTCACCCAGTGGGTTCGACTTCCTCCATCCCTCGAAGATACTTAATCTTCTCGGGCGGAGTCCTTCTCCGGGCCCAAATTTATAAAAGCCAGTCTATGACTGGTTTTTATTATGCTTGAAAATATTCTTTCTATATAAATTTTTGCTCCTAATTTTGAATTTGTCGTAAATTTGTCGGAATGAAAAATAAAATTTAAAGAGAATTAAAAGCTTAATTTAACAATGACTTCGGAAAATTTTGTGATAAAACAGCAATTTATAAATGAGTATGAACAAGTAGGGGTATAATCGTCGAATACCTCCTGAAATATTTTCGGTGGTTTAATGGTGTTTATAGGTGGGTATTTTCTGCTTTAGATTTAAAAATGTTGTGCTGTAACATTCAACATAAATATTGTTTTTAAAATTTCATCGTCTAATTCAGAATATATTGTATCTGGTATAAAAATTATTTTTTCCTTTACATTTGTTGTATTATTTTGTTTTTCTCTTTCTGCTACTATTTTCATACACAACGCGTCATACAGCTCATAGGCTTTATAA
>JAFUUT010000234.1 GCA_017477685.1 bacterium
CTTGAATCTGCTCGGAGGGCAATAAATAATATTTTGGACCCTAATATAAAAACTTATTATACCTTAGGAGAGCAAATGCGGGTTGTTGGTGATTTCTTATCAAGTAATAGCGATAAAATAAAAAGAACTAAAGTAGATACTACAGAAAATATTGTAAAAGCTCTGCAAAATGAAGATGGAGATATTACAAATAAGGATATAGAATTTTTAGATAATGTTCTTAATGTAAGAGATTCAATAGATGCATACCTGTTACCTACAATTATAAAATTGGTAAAAGATGAATACGGTAATCTCGACCCCAAAAAAGTTATGGTATTTATAACCAAATATGCGTGGCTTGAATTATCTTTATCTGAGATTATGGAATATATGAATAAAGAGTATAATTCCAATTCTTCTGAAATGTCTCAAGAAATAAAGACTAAAACAAAAGAAGTTGAAGATATGATTGCGGACGAAGTTAAGGCTGCAAAAGCTGAAGAAAGGCGAAAAGTATATGAATTAGTAAATAGGATAAATAGCATAGTTACAAATTACGGCTTCCAATGCTTCAATGCACATATTAATAAAAGTACAGGGAAAATAATTGTAAAATGCAACCGGTATGATAAGGGTACTGTTTTTGATTTTCATCCCGGCTGTTATGACATGAAAGATATTGTAGATGATTTTACATTTTCACATATAGAAGAAATAGATGGGGATGTTTGCTTTATGGCTGAAAATATCAATATAGGTTGCCCGTTGCATGTAACAGGTTGTGTATCTGGATATAGGCCGAATGGTTTTCACAATATAACTGCCGGTCGCTATGATGATTTTTGGCCCAGTAAGACTAATAATACTCACCAATAAGTAGGTTAGATGAACCCGGCATAATCCTACCCTTCAATCGGTTCAGATTCTTTTGGCGGATCATTTTTGATAAGGTGTAATTTTGTTATTCTTGCTCCGTCAATTTCTTTTACCGTTAATGTAAAATCTTTATAATTAACCATATCATCAACTTTTGCAATACGTTCAAGCTCTTTAACCACAAGCCCTGCAACCGTATCTACATCTTCGACTTCCAATTCTTCTTCCGGCATATCAAAGAATTTTGCAAGTTCATCCAGCCTCATTGTACCGTTTACAAGGTATTGATTTGGTTTTATTTCTCTAATATCAATTTCTTCATCTATATCAAATTCGTCCTGAACATCTCCAAATATTTCTTCCAAAACGTCTTCCAATGTGATTATTCCTGATGTACCGCCAAACTCATCTACAACAACCGCCATTTGCGCTCTTTGTTTTTTGAACATAAGTACTAATTTATCTAAAGTAATTGTTTCCGGTACAAGCTCTATTTTTCTTTGGAATTTTTCTATAGGGCAAGTTTCATTATTCAATGATTTTTGGAACAAATCTTTAACGTGTACAAAACCTGTTATATGGTCAATATCTCCGTCATATACAGGATAGCGTGTATATTGATTTTCGGATGCAAGTTGATTTAGTTCTTCCATTGGCATTTCCAGCGGAACACAAACCATATCCGTTCTTGGAGTCATAACTTCGTGTGCAGTCAGGTCGGAAAACTGAAATACATTGTGAAACATATCCTTTTCAGTTTCGTTCAATACTCCTTCATCATAACTTGTTTCAACAAGTAAATCCAAATCATCAATTGTATGTACGGATTTTAATGTCGGATTAATAGGAATACGAAGCATTTTTAATATACCGTTGCAAGATTTATTCAACAACCATACAAATGGTCTTGAGATAGTCATAAATGCGTCCATGGGTTTTGCCACATGCAATGCAATTTTTTCAGGGTATTGAAGTGCTATACATTTTGGTACTTGTTCTCCTATAACAACATGTAAAAATGTTATTACCAAAAATGCAATCGCCGCAGTAACCAATTGTGCAATATATGCATTTGCCGGAGAAACGCTTCCTAAAATAGGATTGAGCATTTTTTCAACTGTCGGAGAACCAAACCAACCAATACCGATACTGGCAATTGTTACCCCGACTTGTACAGCTGCAATAAAGAAATTAACATCTTCCAAAGCCTTTAATGCCAGTTTAGCATCAATATTGCCCTCTTTAGTCATTTGTTCAATTTTAGCTTTGCGGGCTCTTACAACTGCAAATTCAGCAGAAACGAAAAAAGCATTAACTAATAATAAGAAAAATACTATAATCCAATTTATAATAATTATACTTAGACTCGGGTCGCTCATTACTCTTTCTTTTATCCGTCCTTTAGGTTTAATTATATTAAAATAATCCTAAAAATGCAAGTTTGTAAGGAATTTAGATGTTTTGGAATTTAACGCAAAAAGAAAGTCTCATCGATTGATAAGACTTATAAATATACATTTACCCCATGGATATATTACCATACAAAAATTTTTCTGTCAATACATGCGGGGGATGCATATGTTACAAGTTTTTTACAAAATTAGTCTATGCGCTTTTGCGTTCTTTTTCAGGAGGGCCGACAGTTTCTAACAGGGTCTCGATAACTTTTGGCATCTGGCAGATGAAAGAATAATGCCCGTTAGCAAGTGAACATTTTTTGCAATTGGAATTTATATAGTAGCATTCCAAGGCTTGCTGAGTCCAATTTTGAGTAATAGATTCAGATATTTCATCATTCGCAGGTGAATAGAAATCTTCTTCGTTTCTCAAAAAATTATTCATTCTGCCCTCCCAATTTATTCCTAACCCATAACTATTTTAAAATATATATGCAGATTTGATATCCTACGTTTGATTGATTTTTTGTAAATGTAATAAAAAAAGTTTATTATGAGTTATTTTTGCCGGTTATACACAGATTGTTAAATTTTGGTTAAAAAAACGGGATTTACTCAAAAACGGGTAAATAATATTAATGTAGATGAGAAATGAATTTACAAACAAATCGAAAGGAGTGTTAAGTTATGAGATTTTTAGTTAAACAAACGCCGGACAATTTTATTAAATCGGTTAACGACGAAATCAGTTCCATTTTAAACAGACATTTTGATGATTTGTACCCGGAAAGTACTCAAGATTTATCAATGCCTATTGAGATTCGCGACAAGAAAGATGAATATGATATTCGCGCAGAATTGCCGGGAGTAAAGAAAGAAGATTTAGATATTGATTTGAACGAAAATTATTTGACAATTCGTGCTAAAAAAGTTGAAGAACATAGCGAAGAAGACAAATCATACAAAAAATCAGAATTCCAGTACGGTGAATTTTCAAGAATGATTTATCTACCGCAAGATGTTGATTACGAAAAGATTGATGCCCAGTTAGAACATGGCATATTGAAAATTAAAGCTCCAAAACTTGAAAAATCAAAAGAATCAGTTAAAAAGATTACTGTAAAATAATCTTTTTCAAAATATTGCGGGAAACCTTAATCAGGTTTCCCGCTTTGTTATTTATTTTATAATTATAATTTTTCAAATCCCGGAGAGTATGATGGAAGTGATTTATATCCGGAGTTCTGCATAACGGATTTTTTGATGTATTGATTTGTATGGTTACCTTTTTCCAAGAGTTTTTTAAGCGTATTTTCCCTTTTTACAAGTGCTGATGATGTA
>JAFUUT010000235.1 GCA_017477685.1 bacterium
TACCAAAGTTGATTTTGCAGGACCGCCGACAGCAGGATTACACGGCTGCAAAGCAATATTTTCAACATTTAATGTACACAATAAAACTTTCAGCCCCAACTTTGCGCACGCCAAAACGGCTTCACATCCTGCGTGACCACCACCGACGACTATCACATCAAATTTGTTATTTATATAATCCGTATTCATATACAAATTATAATCCAAACATGCACAAAACAACCTGATGCTCACACTAATAAATGTAAACTAAACACTAAAAATAAAAAACACCACTTCTTCATGCACCGAATATTAAATTTTCGAATCTATCCTTCTGCGGTTAATTCTTCCCAAATGCTCGGGACTACAATCAATGCTGTATAAACGATAAAACCGAACAGGATTAAATTGATAGCCATGATAACCTCCTTTGGTTAAAATTCATGCTCCAATTACGAGAGACCATCTCGCATGTATATTAATCCCATTTTTTCAAGAAAAATAACATAATATAAACTATATTATCGGAAGTTTCTATAATTTTTGACTAATAGTTCACTTTTCTTTTTAATTGTGACGTAAAAAGAAAAGTGAACCGAAAAGAAAAACACACTATTATCTACGCTGCCTTCGGCATCGTTCCGCTCACAAGATATAAGTGTAATTTGTTTATACATTTTTGTCCTTCAGACAAAAATTAAGGGCGAACCTAAATAACGGTTCGCATACCTCACCCCTGCCCCTCTCCTACACTTTAGGAGAGGGATAATTATATTTACACTAACCCCGTTTCTTTGCGGTCAAAGAAATGGGGCATAGGGAAGATTTTGGGAATTAACCACAAAAACTTCTGATAATATGGTTTATAACTTGAAATATTTGGTATAAAATTCAAATATGAACGGATTTACACAAAAAGAAATAAAGAATTTATTTTCAAACCTTTGCTGTTCCAAATGTAGAAATGATTTTGATATTGACTCAATTAAAATTATTGAAGTAAAGAAAGATTTGATGATTTGCAACCTGCATTGCAATAAGTGCGGCAAAGATTTTGGCGATATCATATTCAATTTTAATAAAAAAACAAAATCACATAACCCTCTGGAAGTTATTGACGGACCGGAGCCAATATCAAGCGACGATGTTATTGATGCCCATAACTATATAAAAAATAAGTTGTAAAAAATTATTTACAATGTTTCAGAAAATAGCAAATAAAAATCCTAATTTTTTTTTATAACATTATAGGCAAAAGTAAAAGGAGAAAATTATGTTAAATTTGGGGAAAATTGTTGAGCAACTCAGAAACGGTAACATAATAACGAAAATGCAAGAGATCTTTGAAATCGTAAAGCCAAAGCCTCGCAAAGTTGAAAAAAGAGGTTTATGCAGAGCATTAGATAGGATTAATGAATTATCTTTAACTAAAAAGGTGCTTGACAAGAGAGTTATGGATTTGAATAGACGTGTCGCAGCTCTTACGCCAAGTCAATATCAAGCTTTTATGAAAAGAGGGATGAAAATTTAACAATAAAAAAGGGAACCCGGTTCCCTTTTTTTTATTATCACTTTATTTGTTATTTTGTAACGGTACTTTTTATGTGAAGTTCGCGCAGCTGCTGAATTGAAGCTTCACCAGGAGCACCTGACATCAAACATTTTGCGCCGGCATTCTTAGGGAATGCAATAACATCACGAATGGAATCCGTTCTTGCAAGCAGTGCAACAAGCCTGTCTAAACCGATTGCAAGACCTGCATGAGGAGGGGTTCCGTATTGTAATGCATTAACCATAAATCCGAATTTTTCTTCAGCTTCTTCTTGAGTCAAGCCCAGAGCCTTGAAGATTTCCTGTTGAACTTCAGATGAGTGAATTCTAACAGAACCGCCACCAAGCTCAGTTCCGTTATAAACGATATCATAAGCGATAGATTTAACATTACCCAAATCACCTGATTTCAATTTGTCTAAATCATTCAAATTAGGAGAAGTAAACGGATGATGCATAGCCATATATCTGCCTTCTTCATCAGACCATTCAAACATAGGGAAATCAACTACCCATAACAAATTATGTTTAGATTCATCAATGAGA
>JAFUUT010000236.1 GCA_017477685.1 bacterium
ACCGCTAAACCGACTAATGCACCAAGCGGTAATGAACCTGTCCACAATTGTATCCCCAGAGTTATAAATGCCGCAAATAATGTAACGTAGTGACTTTTGTTCAATGACAAATCCAAATCCTGCTTTTGTTCAATTTCTACTGTTTTATATTCTCTTGGCTTTGAATATGTTATAAAAATCGCAATTAAAAATCCTATTAGCATTGCCAAACCCAGTACCCAGGCATGTTTCCAAACTTCATTTCTGGAAATTTCAATGCCGTTTTGTACTATATTATCCGCAATAAGACTTTGGAATATCAATCCAAATCCTGCAGGGATAACTATATAAGGTGCTTTCAAACCGAAAGCAAGTGCGCAAGCAATACTTCTTCTGTCAATTTTTAACTCATTCATTATGCACAGCAATGGCGGTATTAAAATTGGTATAAATGCTATATGAACAGGAATCAGGTTTTGTGAAAGTATTGCAATTCCTGTCAATATAAAAATAAGCATATATTTTTTAGATTTGATGGCATTTCCGATTTTCATTGAAAGAATTGGTGCAAGTCCGGTATGAGTCATAGATACGGCAAAAGCACCTAATAAAATATAGCTCAATGCGGTTTCTGCATTGTCCCCCATTCCGTTGACAAATATGTTCATTACCTCTGAAATGCCAATGTGACCTAATAGTCCGCCTGCAACGGCAGAAATTATTAATGCCAGAAGTACATTTATCCTGCATAAGCATAGTACGCAAAGTAATACAACAGATACTATTATAGGATTTGTTATTAGTGAAATCATAGTTAATAGAATATCATGAAAATTTTAAGTTTCATTCATTCATAAAATTGATTTCATAACAAGGATATGATTTTGTGCATCCCTCAAATCTTTGTAATTTTATTTTTAAAGGCTCATTAAAGCTGAATTGGTTTGAAAATTGGTTTATTTCGATTTTATTGATATCATCAGTTGTTATGTAATATCTGTAAAAACTTTCGCCGATATCGTTTATAATAATATAATTCTGTTTATCTTTAGAAATATTTATATCAAGTTTTCTGTTATTAAAATCGGATAATTTTATAATTTTGTAATCAGGGAACAGTTTTGTGATGGCGTTAGTTTCGAGTCTGCGCATAACAAAATTGAAGCCGTTGAATACGATTTCAAAGTACTCAAATGTTCTTGGATGATATGTATATAATTTATTCCCAACGATAAATTCAATGCTTCCTTCAGATATAAAGAGATTTTTACTCGTGACATCTTCATTTTCTGTGACTAAATCGTATGCGGTAACATCCGGATTTTGCGAATCTTGTTTAATGCGTAGTATTATTTCGTTGTTTTTATCAATTTCATAATCGTGTTTTAAATAGTTGTGCCATTGGTGTTGTTGAATATTGTATACCCATAGGTTCTGACCTATTCTTGGAACTTTGTCTGACATATTTTTAGATGATGTTTTGTCTGAAACATCAACCCCAAAAATAAATAACAATATAAAAATTAGTGCCAGCAGTGCAAATATAATTATTTTAAAATTCTTCATAACACCTCGCAATATTAAAATACAATATCCGTTTAAATATTGCAAGATTAAACCTAAAGAAATTATTATCCTCAAATATGCCGCATTAGGTAATAGTAATGATTGTATGTTGAAGTTTTAATGTAGATAATCTTTTTCATACTTCCAGCTATTCTTAATTCCAACGAGGGCATTTGCCCTCTTTTTTTTGTTGGTGTCTGAAACCATGTCAGTGTAAGCATTGGGCCGGTTGGCTGTCCGTACTTTTACGTACGTAAAAGTACGGACTTGAGTGACATTTTAATATTTTTTATAATGTATATGTAAGTAAAAGAAAGGTTATATATATGGAAAAACAGGTACACGTAAACTCTTATGTAAAACAAGATGGCACACAGGTAAAAGAACATTTCCGAACTATTGACACGGATAATTATGCAACGCCACCGATAGTTCCGGAGTCTTCCTCAGGGGCGGTATTAGATGAACAAAACCACAATCCGCTTGAAGACTTATTTCCAAATATCTTTAATCCAGCTATGAATATTGAATCAGGAGCGGTATTACAGGGGAGTGTTTCAAGTACAGATGTAAATTGGGGGCGAATTTTTGGAAATATTGGTGATGCATTGGGAACGGTTGTCTCTGCAGGAATTGAACTTGCACCAATCGCATTACAAATGTATCAAGCGATGAATAGCGGCAACGGGCAAGCGGTCGAATATCTAAAACCACAATTTGATACAAAAATAAAACAACTTGATACAAAGGTTGCGCAAATGAAAACTAATATTGATAACAATATTACAAAACTTGTGAATGCAAAAAATCAGAGTGAA
>JAFUUT010000237.1 GCA_017477685.1 bacterium
AAATAAAAGTATTATCAAAGTCTAAAATTTACCGGTACATAAATATATTCAGCAAAACAAAAAAGACATATTAAATATAAAGCCGATACAATATATTAAGAATTGTTAACATGTATTTTCAAATTTTTAAAGTTTTTAATCTCAAATGCCGACATATTAATTAAGTAAAGGAATAATTTCGAAAGGATTTGAGAAAACAATGGGATTAGCCGCATCACAAGCAAGATTTCTCGGAATCACAATGAGAAAAGCTCAATGTGAATTCAGATCTACTGAGTTAGCCCAGCAAAAACTGGAGATAACTAACCAGTTAGCTCAAATTGCACAGGATTATTCCAACGGAATGAACGCAACAAGACTAGTATGGTCAAATGAGGATATCGGAGCAGACGTAAATCTTGCATACAGCTTGCTTATGATGCCATCTGTTGCGAATGATTACAACCCATATATGACTACAACACCATCAGGCGCAATAGTTTTGAATGATGCTTTCGCTGCTGCCGCAAAGGCCGCAGGGATTTCTATGGCCGGAGGAAGCGCAAGCGCTGACGGTAGAGATAAATTTATAGCAGCACTGGTTGCAGAAGGTTTATTAAGTCCGGAAACAGCAGGAAATATTCAGGTTACAGATTATATATACGCAGACCATTATGATCAGGTAAACAATGTATGGGTAGACCCTGCTGCGGTTACAAGCAATACCCGTTCTGTAGCTTGGAACGGACTTGCAGGTCTTGGAGCAGCACCAAAAGATAAAACCGTTGCAAGCACTATGACATTATCTGATATGTTGGTATCCGATCAATTCGGCGACAGAGTAATAAATATGCTCGCAGCAGACAGTGAGCATAACTATATGTCTCAAGGGGCATACAATCAAATCCGTGATGAGGAACTTCGAAACAAATACGAAACCATTGCAAATATTGGCGGGATATTCAACACCGCGAACAGCAGCAAACTACTAGGCGGCGGCCTATTGAATATGATTTTAAATGGAACAATAAGCACAGACTCATCTATGATCCAAAATATGACACTTAGAGATCTTATGTCTAATGAAGTAGTTCTTATGAGTGAAGATAAAGGAGGACAAAGTCTTAGTAATTTTGCAGAAAAAATTCGTCTGATATTTGAAAGTATCGCAGGCATATTTGGTTTCAATCAACCGAAAGGAACCGGTCTATACGTTGATGATGCGTCATTTGAAGCATTACAAAGAGCTGTTGCAATGACAGAAGCACATTTCTTAAAACCGGGTAATGCAATAAATGTCGGAGAAAATACAAGCGATAAAGACATTACTCAAAATTCCGCATACCAAAACGCAATATCAAACAACAGAATCGGCTCCGATAACAAAAGCGGCAGCGGTTGGTACGCTGTTAGCCTAAATAACATGATTTCAACCTTCTTAACATATTTTGATAATGAACTGCGCGGATCAGAATCCCCGTTCTTTGCAGGAAGAAGTTTGGAAAATGAAGAAACATATATGGTAACAGAATGTGCATCTTATCAATACATTGTCGGTAAACCTGATACAGATGTTGTAACTAATGACGTAAAAATAGCTGATTTCTATGACGAGTTGTACAACAATCTTTGCGCAAAAGGTTGGAGAAACGATTCTGCAATAGACGATCCTGATTATTTCCAAAACACTATCAAAAATGGCAAATACCAATTGATGTCACTGAATATGGATGGTTATTTCTACCAAACCCGTTATAATGATACCGGTTATTTGGTAGAAGAAGTTGACAAAGATGCTGTTGCAAGGGCAGAAGCAGAATACACCCGTAAAAAATCTGAATTAACTTATAAAGAAGATTATATTGACTTGAAAAACAAAAATGTTGATGCTGAAATTGCAGAACTCAATACCGAGATGGAATCTGTTAAAAATATGATTTCTAAGAGTGTTGAAAAGACATTTACAATGTTCTCGCAATAAGGGGTAAAAATATTTGCTATTAACTAAAACTTATATGTAAAAAGCAAGTCAGGCTTTCAACCTCGAGTTTTGCTTTGTGTGTTGTCATATTGTGAAAAACAGATATAATATTTATTGTAATCGATTATATCATTGGAGACAACAAATGAAAAAACCTGTACTCGCAATATGCACAACCCTAATTTCAACATTTCTGTTCACAAACACATGTAATGCTATAGTTACAACAATAAGA
>JAFUUT010000238.1 GCA_017477685.1 bacterium
TGAACGTGTTCCGAAGCCCTGAGTAGGCGCATCCAAGATAAATGATCTTTGCACAAATTATAAATCTTCATTTACCCTCCCTAAAAACAAACCTTTTAGTAATCAATTGCGGTCTTGTAATCGCAGAACCAATTACGACAGAATGTGCACCAATATCAAAAGCCTTATCTACCTGCCATGGCTGCCAAATTCGCCCTTCTAATATTACAGGTAAATCAACCTGTTTAATAATTTGCCTTAATAATTCAAAATCAGGTCCGTCTGACGGAGATGACAAAGACTCAATAGTATAACCGGCTAGAGTTGTAGAAATAATATCCGCTCCACAATCTTTAGCATACAGCGCATCTTCTATTGTTCCGACATCTGCCATTGCAACACGTTTGTGTATATGAGTATATTTTACTAAATCTTTTAATTTTTCGTCATTCGGGCGTTTGCGCAAAGTGCCATCCATAGCAACAATATCTGCACCCGCTCCGACAACATCTATAACATCTTTGATATTTGGAGTTATGTAGACAAGTTCTTTATAATTTTTAGGGATAACTTCCGGTTTTGTAATCCCAATAACAGGAACATTAAATAATTTTTTAGCATTTTTAATATCCCTTACGCCAGCAACTCTTAATGCTCCTGCCCCGCCATTAATAACGGATTTCATCATTGCACACATACATTGCTCGGCATACAACGCCTCTGATGGCATAGCCTGAACAGAAACAATAACCGTATCCTTAATCTTATCAATAACACTATTCATAAATAGATTATATCTAAAAAAAAAATATTCACCACACATATTACACAAATATAAATTATGTTTATCTTGTGTTATAATTTTACAGGAAGGGGAGTTCTCTAATGAAAAAAACACTTGTAAAATATCCATATCTCACACGAGAAGTAGAAGTATATGAAAATGATAACGGACATAAAATCGTTTTAGCACACAAAGAAGGGAATATGGTAAATATTTCTTCATGGGTTAAAACGGGTTCTATAAACGAAGACGACCATAATAACGGTATTTCTCACTTTTTAGAACATTTAATGTTCAAAGGCACCCATTCACACAAAGTAGGAGAATTTGATAAAATTTTAGAATCAAAAGGTGCTGTAGTCAACGCAGCAACCTGGAAAGATTACACATTTTATTATGTAACGCTTCCGAAAGGAGAGAATTGCAAATATCTAAATCTCGCGATAGATTTGCACGCTGATATGATGATGGATCCTATTTTCCCGTCAGAAGAACTCGGAGCTCCGTTTGACATAAACGATACAAATGTTACCGACAAAAGAGAAAGACACGTTGTAATTGAAGAAATCAGAATGAGAAAAGACCAGCCTTGGACAAAAGTATATAATCAGTGTAATTACAACATGTATCAAGCTCATCCTTACAAAAGAGACGTAATCGGGACGCCTGAAATTATATCACAAGTAACAAGAGAAGATATAGACAATTATTATAGAAAATTCTATACCCCTCAAAATGTCACAACAATTGTAGTCGGAGATTTTGACCACGAAGAAGTACTAAATAAAATTACAGCTAAATTTAATTTTCCGAATAGAATATTCCAAGAATCCAGAATTAACCCAATTGATATACCGACATCCCAAACAAAATATATAGAATCGACATCAAATGTTTCAACAGCATATATGATGTTTGGCTGGTTAGGGCCTAAAGCAAATGAATTGAAAGACTCTATATGTCTTGATTTGATAAGCATAATTTTTGGAGACGGCTCAAGCTCAAGACTGCAACAAAACCTTATAGAAAAATTACCTGACAGAACTTTCAATATGGTTGGGACAGAGCATTATCAATTTAGGGATGGCAACAATTTCTTTATTCAAGCAAACTTTAAGCCGGACTCAAAAGATAGAGCTATTGAACTTGTAAAACAAGAACTTACAAATTTGCTGGATAACAAAATAACAGAAGAAGAAATTCTTAAAGCTAAAAAGAGAATTAAATCCAGATTTGCCAACGAGGCAGAAACAGTATCTGAAATTGGAGAAAATATCGGGTACTATATGACAGTATGCAACGATTTGAAACTAATTGAAGAATATTTATCAGATCTTGAGAATATTACAATCACAGATATTGAGAATACAATAA
>JAFUUT010000009.1 GCA_017477685.1 bacterium
ACGACACCTGTTGTATTGCCTTCTCCATCATATGTTGCTTTATATTCTGTATCACCAACAGTTTTTGTCTGGTCTAAACGATGACCTTGTGCATTATAATTGTTAACTGTGTGAGTTTGAGCTCCTTCTTGCGTTATATCTTCTACATATGTGCCATCTTCATTATATTTGTATTCTGTTTTCTTTTCTAATACATCATTACCTTGATTTTCTATTTTAGAAGTAATCCTTTCAGTTCCGTCTTCTAAATAAAATTACTTACCGTTTCTCCATTTCTAAGTTCTTTTGTTTTAGGTTTATCATTTTCATATAAAATGGTTGCAACAGAACCATCTTCTTGGGAGGTTATTACAGATTTTTCTTTTTGTCCTTCCTAATTGAATTCTGTCTGTGTTAGTGTCTTTGTTTCATTATTTTGAATTGTTTGTTTTTGAAGTGTTTTTCCGTCAGAAGCATAGGTTGTTTCTGTAGTCATTGTTTCGGTTTCAACTTTTGATTTTGTTAAAACATCATCTTGAGTATATGAGTTTGTAGTTTTTTCTGTTTCGTTATTTGATACTGTTTCATAAGATTTATCCGGATTAATAATCTTGGAAGTTCCGTCATTATAAGTTATTTCAACTGAACCATTTTCTAAAATTGCAGATTCTTTTACATTTTCAGTATTGGTATCATATTGTTTTAAAAAATTTATAAGATCTTTATTCTTAACTTTTTGCTTCTTTAGACCGTTTTCTTTTACAAATTTCCCTGCTTCCTTTTTAGTCGCAATACCATCATTATCTTTATCAACAGATTGTTTCAAATTATTAACTTCATTTTCATCCAATACACCATTACCATCTTTATCAAATGATTTAAAGATGGATTCATTTTTAGTATTTCCTTGAATTGTTTTAAATTCTAAACCTGCTTTGATTTGTGTTAAATTAACTTTGTTTTTTCCTATTCCATCGATAGACATTATTGCATTCCTTTTACTAAATTTAAACTATATATGTCTATCGGTATTTACGGAAAAAACTTTAAAATATACACTTTTATTATTTACAAAAATTAATATTTAAGAGAAACACATGTTTCAAGTTGATGCAGATTTGATAAAAACATTTCAGAAGCTTTATATAAAGATGCTTGCGCCCAAGTAAGCGGATTATGTGCACCGGGAACATATTTTACCCCGTTAGGAGTTGTGACTGCTTCATATGCTTCAGGAACTTTGTATGCAGGACAAGAATACCCATTTGATTTTATTGCATTTTTAGGAGTAATTCTTGCATATGAGCGGTTTATGAATTCTGTTTGTCCCTTTAGCGCTATAGATAAAAGTTTTTTGTCTTTGTCTGATGCAAAACCTTTTTGTTTTATATGTTCTAAAAGTTGTTTAACAACAGCTCCATAAGCACCGGATATTTCTGATACCAAAAACCATTCCGCTTCATTTTGGTGTTTATTATCTGTCCATTGATTTTTTAGGGTGTGATAATCCAAATTCAAATAATCATCACCTTTGTACCTGATTGCACCATTGTCTTTTACAAGGTTTTTAGCAAGTTTTTTCAAAATAAATATTTTTTTTGCACTGTCTTTATATATATCATCGGGATTTATTTTTTCTGTTTGAATCATAAACGCCATGGCGGAATCATTATAGCGTTCATATAATTTTAAATCGCCTTTTTTAACCCCTTTTTGACCGGATGCAACAACTTCAACCTCAGGCCTTGATTGAATTCTGTTTTCTCCACGTTTTAAAAGTAATTGTAAACTTTCTCTGTCCTCAAATACATCCCCGTGTTTAGAACTTAATATACGTTGACGAAGTTTTTGTAGTTCTTTATTTTTAGTCGGTTCATATAACAAATCAAAAATTTTTCTCATACCTTGATTACAAATAGCAGTGTCACTGGTTAAAGACGCTTTGAATGTTTGTTCTTCCCAAGCACCGCATGAACGAGCTTTTGGATAATTTATTGATTTTAAATATTTTGTGCAATTAGCAATTGAATCAACAACTGTCTGAGGAACTTCATCAGAAGTTTTGTAACCATATTTGCCCCCATTTAACCCTGTTAAAATTATATCCGAAGCTTGCTGCAAATAATTCCCGACAGATTCAAGTCTTGTTTTGGCAAACCAATGATGAGGTTTGTGGGTTTTCGGGACAAAACAATGCCCGACACCTGTTTGACCTTGCCAGATATAATCATTGTTTGTAGTGTATTTATGCGGATTTTGAATTATTTCATCAAATATACTTTTCTGTCCTTCATACAAATCCGCTATTTTATTTAAAATCCTTGTACAATCTTGCGGATGCTGCGATTTTACAAGCTCCATATTGTTACAAGTATCTGTAACCCATATCATATCAGACATAAGTTCATTTTCTTTGCGATTTATCAAAGATGTTTTAACAAAACCTGTTTTGGAATCCATTATGTAATCAAATGTTCCTTTTTTCTTCACAAAATCAAATAACTCTTTAAACTGAAAACTCGCATACTCTCTTCGCAAACGCTGATAAATAGCCATATTGTGTACAGGAATTGTATACTCTCCAAAGTTTTTTCTAAAAGGATTGTATTTTGCAAAATCAATACCTGCAACATATTGTTTTATATGCTTCGGACGCTTTAGGCCATTCGGAAACCTCGCTTCAAAAGAAACACTATTCTTTTCCGATTGTTTTCTGTTAAAATAATATCCTTGATTATTTATTGCATATACTTTCATAAAAACCCCTTAATATACAAGTCATTTATGTTTAATAATTCGTTGTAAATTCGTTATGGATTAAATGTAAACGATTAAATTCATCTGTGTTATTTATGTATAATTTAATATCTGCTTCAGTTGGAACAAATATTTTATCTTTATTTTTATTTTTATCTGATCTATATTTTCGCATTATTTCTACTGTTTCAACAGGATATTTTTTATAAATATCTTTTGCTCGAACAATATCTTCAATTTCTTTTGTTTCAAAATGATCGCGTCCATCTAAAGATTTCAAGAGCATCATTATACTTTTTAAATCTTGTTGATCTATTTCATGTATATCTCCGGTTTTTGAGTCGATACAACATTGGGACATAATATATGTAATTGACGGTAGATGTAAATGTTTCATGTAATTAATTTCAATTCTCGTATTTGTAAGTGTCATAAATGTCTTCGGTGCATATTTTAAATATTTTAGGACATCTTCATTTATATCATGCATATCAAACCTTGATTCTCTATTGCTTTCTCTGCGTGATAATTGTACAAATGTTTCAAATTCTTTAGGGTATTTTTCATATAAAGATAATATTTTTTCCTTAGTTTTATCATCTGATAAATCAAAACTTTCACCATCAGGGGATTTGATTTCAGATATTGGTTTTGGTGTTTTTGAGTGTTGTATTTGTGGGCTTCGCAGCGACGGATATATTATTTTTTCAATTGCTCTGGCAAGCTCTGCGCCACCTCCGTATTTATAATTGCCCAACTCGTCTTTTTCATATGCCAGATTTATTGCAAGTGTTGGAAATTCCTTAAAATATTCTGCGGCATCAACGTATGAATGACGATCTCGGAATCTAAATCCACCATTCTCGTCTTTGAGACGCAACATTCTATCAATACCTGCAATGACATAGGCTGCTTCTTTTGAAAGTTTTACCGCATCGTCAAAACTAAATAGTCTGATACCATTTTTATCTCTCACATTTAATAGTTCTTGAACTATTTCAGGACGACCATGTATATAACCCGGGTATCGCTCAGAAATCGTAACAACAGACAGACCTTCTGCATCTTTCATATTGTAATATAACCAGGTCTTTAGAGGATCCTTCTCATAGCTAGATCTCCATTTTTTCTTACCAAATTCCCCAAGACGATCATCATTTTTTATCATTTCATCAAAATCTGTTTGACTAGGAAGTTCAAAATCTTCACCATATATAGATTTTGCATATTGCATAAGGGTTTGATTATACTCTTCTTTATTTTGAGATCTTATAAGATTTGTAAGTATTTGTGGATCATGTTTTGTATTTGCTCTAAGAGCGTCTTCTATAGTATTATTGGCTTTAAATTGAATTTGTGTTGTTCTATTTTGATTTTGTGGCTTTAAATTAACATAGCTATAATTGGCATAACTAAGCGCATTAATTCTCATTGATTTTCCCCTTTTTATTCTTTCTAATGATATTAAAAAAATAGGACAAAAAATTTTTTGTTAGTAAAAAGTATGTATTTTTACAAAAATTAACAGAACATTTTTAACAAGGATTATTTTTTATTTAATAATATCTCTAGGTTTTACTTAAACATGTTTGCTTTTGATAAATCTTTTTACTAAAATAAAAAATTGCTATTTAGGAGGATTATTTATTAAAAAACATGTTTAAAAATATTAATATGTATAATTCTATTTGGTATAACAACTTAACAAAACCACTTTTTGCACCTCCGGATTGGCTTTTTGCACCTGTTTGGATGGTTTTATATGTTTTGATTTTTGCAGCTTTAGTTTTTTATTTTCTTCAAAAAACCGAAAATAAAGAAAGCGGGTATTTATTTTTTGGAATACAATTATTCCTAAACATAATTTGGAGTCCGATATTTTTTATGGCAAAAAACATTGCCGGAGCATTTTTTGTAATTATCCTTTTGGATATTTTTGTTGTTCTAACCTTGATAAAATTCTATTCTGTCAAAAAAATTGCAGGAATTTTACTTGTTCCATATCTTATTTGGATACTTTTTGCAACATATTTAAACGGCGGATACTTATTTTTAAATTAAAACCCCATAAATTCATCAATTTTTTCAATGACTTCATGCACTCTTGGTGTAAATGTACAAGCATCCTTATTCATTTTCAAAGGGCATTTCCGCTTAAAACACGGTTGGCATTTTAAATAACAAGAACCCAAGGAGGCATATTTATCTTTTGAACCTAAAG
Organism: bacterium; assembly: GCA_017477685.1. GTDB lineage: Bacteria > Cyanobacteriota > Vampirovibrionia > Gastranaerophilales > Gastranaerophilaceae > Zag111. The sequence goes on from JAFUUT010000009.1 coordinate 4,958, forward strand.
GCCCTAAAACATCTTTTGGAGTACAGGTAAATATAGCTATAACTTTTGGATTGCGTGATGCCCAAGCAAGATGCGCACTTCCGCTATCGGGCGCCAAAACTAAAGAACAACGTGAAAAAACTTCCGCAAGTTCTAATATATCAGTTTTGCCTGCAAGATTTATTCCATTACCCTCTGAAATGTATTCTATCAACTCATTATCCGCAGGACCGCCGGTAAAAACTATATTACACTTTGGTATAAGATAATTAACAACCTCACGCCAATTGTCTTTATTCCAATGTTTATTGCCCCAAGTTGTAGCAGGAGCAATTGCAACCGTTGGTTTTGTTTTATCAATGGAAGATAACAATTCATCTATTTTTATTATTTGCTCTTGCGTTCTTGGCGGAAGTGTAACTTTTATATCTTCGGGCTTTACATCAATCCCTAAATGGTTTGCATATCTCAAATAGTTCATCACAATCGGAGAATCGGGCTGATATGAAATATTATCAATCCATTCATTTCCGCCTAAAAGTGATAATTCTCTGCCCTCTTTTGATATGATACGCCTTTTTGCTCCGCAAAATAACATCCAATACAAACTTTTCAACATCATCTGAGAATCTATGGCAATATCAAATTTTTCTGCTCTTAGCTGTTTTAATATTGCAAGGTATTCTTTAAAACTTTTCAAACTCGGCCCGCGTTTTTTCCATTCCCTCATCGGGACTAAAATTGTTTTATCAACACACGGGTTATTTTCAACAATTTGAATTCCTTTTTCAGAAACAAGCCAGGTAACCTCATACCCGGCATCTTTTAAAGCATTTGCTAAAGGTACATTAAATATTACATCTCCCAGAGATGACAACTTTATCAATAAAACTTTTTTCTTTTTCTCTTCCATAATGATAGAGTTATTCTAGCATAAATATAAAAATTTACAGTTAGAAAATTTAATTTTTAAATTGCATCTCGTATAATTTTTTATATTCCCCGTTAGGAATTTCTATAAGTTCATTATGCGAGCCGCTTTCTACAAGATTACCGTCTTTTATTACAAGTATTCTGTCAGCATTTTGGATTGTTGAAAGTCTGTGAGCAATTACAAAAACTGTTCTGTCTTTCATCAAATTTTCTATTGCCTGCTGAACAATATGTTCAGCTTGATTATCAAGGGCAGAAGTGGCTTCATCAAGAACCAATATCGGAGCATCTTTCAAAAATGCTCTTGCAATACCTATTCTTTGCTTTTGACCACCGGATAAAAGCATTCCACGCTCGCCTATTTGGGTATCTAACCCCTTTTCCAAGGAATTTATAAAATCTTCCAAATAAGACTCTTTTACGGCATTCATAATCTCATCTTCTGTGGCATTTAAATTACCAATCAAAATATTATCTCTTATAGTGCCGTCAAATAAGAAATTATCCTGAAAAACCATTGCTATATGCGCACGTAAAGAATCTATTTTTATCGAATTGATAGAAACTCCGTCAAAGGTTAAATCGCCGTTTTTAACATTATAAAAACGCGGTAAAAGATTGACAATAGTTGATTTACCTCCACCGGAATTGCCAACAAGAGCAACTGTTTCTCCTTTTTTTACATCAAAAGATATACCGTTTAGCACACGTTTACCTTTAACATAAGAAAATTTGATATCTTTGAACGAGATTTTGTCATTAAATTCAGGAAAATCAACTGCATCTTCTTTGTCAATTACTGCAGGAACTTTTTCTAACTTTGAAACAACTCTTTCTATCGCACATAAACAGGTTGTCATATTTTTAGCGTTGTTGCCAAGACCTTTTATCGGAGTGTAAAGCATAATCAATGCTGTTATAAACGAAACAAACTGACCTGCACTTAATTTGTTTTTAACTATCATCAAACTGCCAATACCAATCACAGCAGCTATTCCGACAGATACAATTATATGCATCAACGGAGATAACCATGCTGTATGCTGGGTAATTTTTATCTTTAAGCCAAAGACATTATAGGTAAGCTTATCAAACTGTTTTTGCTTTAAATCATATAAATTGTATGCAGAAATAACCTTATGACCTGCAAAAGCTTCATTATAAGTTGTCAAAACTTTTGCGTTTTCACCCTCTGAACGATTATAAATTTCTTTTATTGCAGATTTAATTTTAACTAATGGAACCATTGCACAAGTCAATACAAATACGGCTATTATCGCTAAAAACCATGAGTTATAAAATAATACACCAACTAAAGAAATTGATGAAAAAATTCTTGATATTATTGTTTTAATATTAGAGATTAATCCGGCACAAGATTTTTCCGCATCATTGTTATAAGCTTTTAATATTTTACCTGACGTTTGTTTATCAAAAAAGCCGCATGTTTGGTGCATCAATTTTTCATATAAATCACGCTTTAAATCATTAGTAACCCTGCCGCCAACCCAATCATTCATATATGTGGCAAGATAATTCAAACCACCTTGTAGTGTTGTAAACAAAACAATCAATATCGGCAAAAACCATGTTGATTGCATCTGTTTATCCATCATTACAACATCCATATACGGCTTTAATGACAAAGCTATAACAGCATCCAATGCACCAATAGGAACCGCCAAACCTAATGCTAAAAATGTTCTGTTTAAATAAGGTTTGAAATACGGCAAAATTACAGACAAAGAATGATAATTCGAATCCTGCGCAAATTTCTTATCTAAATTTTGTTTTATCTTAGTGAAAATTTTCAATTCTCTTTCCTTATCAGCTTATTTGTTAAAAATTTTGCACAAGGCAATTCTACCATGTGATAAGTTAAAATGCCAACTAATAAAATTACAATCAAATTTATTATTATCGGTAAAATCGGATGAACTGCAACAAAATTCGGACAATGTTTCCAGACTTTTAAACCAAGTATCCTAATTATTACATAATGCACAACATAAATAGAATATTGATATCGCCCTAGTTTTACCCAAATATCACTATCGGTTATCTGAGATAAATAACCTTTTTTAAAGAGAAATAAAATAAGCAAAATCCCAAAACACAAAACTATAACTATATTATTTATACTTTTGTGAATACACATGCACCACCACACTACAAAAGCCATAAAACCAACTTCTAACAGCGTGAAAAACCATTTTAGCCACATGTTTTTTAATGGCTGATTATATTTTGACAAGACATTTTTGTATAAATAACCTATTAAACATCCCAAACCAATGCCGCCAACAGTTCGTAGAAAACCAATATTAAATACATGGTGATAGTTTACCAAAGGATTTGCAAAAGATCCGTGTTGTAAAATTTCCAGTATTATATAACCACTTATAGCCAATATTGCGATAGTCCAATATTTTATTTTAACAGGTAAATATTTGATGATACAAAAATATAACAATAGCCCCGCAAAAAGAGTTGACGTATACCATAAAATAGGATTTTGACCTACTGCTATATTTATTCCAAAATGATTTAATAAGAATACAGTTAATAAATTAGGTATTAGTTTAATATGCATTGCACCTAACAACCAGCCAATTGCACATAAACCCATTGAAAACAAAATCGCAGGAGATAATCTTATATATTTCTTTAAAATAAAGTTTTTTAAACTCAAATGAGATTTAAATGTATAAACAAGAAAAAATCCCGCAACAATAAAAAATCCTTCTACACTATTATTAGAATGAGCTATTGCAGATTTTATGGTTTGGTAAATCGAAATATCAGGATAAATATGACATAAATTACAAACTCTATTAATAAACATATGTAAAAAAACTATAGCTGTTATTAGAAAAACTCTTATAAATTCAATATTTTTTAACTTTTCCATTATTATTCCTGCATTGATTTTATTGTTCTGTCAAACATTTCGGGTAAATCAACTTTTGCACTCCAACCAAGATTTTCCAATTTTGTCGAATCAAGACAAATTTTTATTGTAGGGTTGTAACCTCTGTCAACATCATCTATTTTGAAAACAACTTTTGTATCGGAATTTTCCAAGGTTTTTGCCATATCTGCAATTGAAATATAAGTATTTTTATTTGCAATATTATAAGCATTATTGTTTTCACCTTTAGTCAAAATCGTAAAAATGCCTCTTATTGCATCCGTTGTATAACAATAATTACGTTTAGTTTCTCCTTTGGTAAATAAAACAATATCTTCTTTATTTATAACGCTTTTTGCAAATTGAGCAAAAACTCTGTTATCTTCTTTTGAAACCCCTGCTCCAAATGTTTGAGAAAGACGTGCAATCTTGATTGGTACATTATATTCTTTTCCATAGGATATGCACATTGTTTCAGCCATTCTTTTTCCTTCGGAATAGCTGCTGCGAACAGATAAAATGTCTATATACCCCAAATCATTCTCTGTTATATTTTCTATTTCCGTTTTGCCATAGACTTCTAAAGACGACAAAAAAACCATTCCTTGAAGGAATTTGCCCCTGCGTTTTGCATATTCCAAAACATTTCTTGTTCCGTTTATTGTCGTATAAATTGTTTCAACGGGTTTTTCTACAAAATCAGATGATGAAGTTGTATTTGCACAATGAATAATATAATCAACTCTGCCATCATAATTAATTGGAGAATTTATATCTTGAACTAAGAATCTTAAATTCTTAACCTCTCCGAATATTTTTTTACCCTTTTCTAAATTTCGAACAAGTGCGACAACATTGATACCTGATTGTAATAATGATTTGGTGCATAGTTTACCGATTAAACCTGTAGCACCGGTCACAAGAACGCATTTCCCGCCAAAAACGGACATATCAAAGTTTTGTATTATTTCTTCAACATCTTTTTCAAAAATTGTTGTCATTTTATTCCTTTCCGTCAATCCCAAAAGCTTCCATATCTTCTCTGTATCGTATTAATGCACGCAAAATATACAAATCTTCTATCGTTGTAATCTTGATGTTTCCTCTATTGCCTTCCACCATATATGTTTCTTTGTCTAAAGATTTATATAAAGTACAAGAATCAACAATATCGGTGTAATCAGGATTTGTTTTTCTCACTGTTTCATGCGCTTTTATTATTTCTCCCAAATGAAAACATTGAGGTGCTTGAGCGGAATATGTATTTTTTCTGTATGGAACATATTTTGGATTTTTATGATTTTCACTAATCAAAATCGTTTCAAAGCAAGAAGTGCAAGTAATAGAATTTCCGTTTTCTTTTGTACATTGTATATTTTTTGAAATAACTTCAGGGGTAATATTTGGACGTACACCATCATGTATTAAAACTATAGAATCATCAGGATTCTCTTTCTGCGCAAGTTTTAAGGCATTGTATATGGAATCTTGCCCCGTCTTACCGCCGTTGACTATACCTGCAACTTTAGAAATATAATAGTGTTTTACCAGTTCTTCCATATAATTGTAATAATCCGGATGTATTGCAATATAAATCTTGTCTATCTCTTTATGCTCTTGGAATAATTTGAGAGTATAAATAATAATCGGTTTGTTATGAATTTTTAAAAATTGTTTCGGCGTTGTGTCAGCACCGTTTTTAAGTCTTTGACCTATTCCGCCTGCAAATATTATCGCTATATTCATCTTTTCATTAACTCCTCTATTAAATCGACAACCCTTTCTGAGGCATGCCCGTCTTCTGTGCAGCCTTTGTCTTTTAAAAATTGTTCCACTTTTTGCTGATACTCTACTTTATCAAACATTTTTATATTATTTATCAGTTCATCATTAGTTTGAGCAACAGGAAACGGTGTTTCCTCAAGCGGATAATAAAATCCGCGTTCGGTATTGTATTCGTCTAAATCTGTTGCAAAAATAAAGCCCGGCTTTCTTGACAACATAAAATCAAATATACAACTTGAATAATCGGTTATTGCCGCATCTGATGATACTAAAAGTTCTTGTATATCTGGATAGAAAGTACCGTCAATTACATTTTCCTGTTCGGGAATTAAGTATTTGTCAAATTTTTTTGCCCTTGGATGTAATCTTGTTATACACACCCATTCTGAACCGAATTTTTTTTCAAACTCTTGTAAAATTCTATCGTAATCAAGTTTATAACATTCAATATCTTCATCATCTCTGAATGACGGTACATACAAAAGAATTTTCTTTGAACTTGGAATTTCATAAAATTCTCTAACTTTCTTTTGAATTTTAGAAGAATCTTTGAAAAAAATATCATTTCTCGGATGCCCGTATTGTTTTATCTCATTATTAAACCACAGCGCCTTTTTAAAAATATTATTTTCAAATTCACTATTTGTTAACAAATAATCCCACATGGAAGAATCAAATTTTGCACGCTCAACCCAGTCTTGTTTATACTCATTTGTAAAAGCTTTTACATCCGCATCAAGTTTTTTTATTCCCAAAGAGCCGTGCCAAGTTTGTATAAAATATTGACCTTCTTTTTTTACCAAGCCTTTTTTTATAAAATAATTTTTTCTTTGGTTATCAATCCACAATTTAGCACTGGCAAGCTCTTTCAAACCTATTTTTGTTCCATATCCGACAAGGCGGACATTTGCAGGAAAAATGCCTTTATTTGTTTCTTTTTTTACATTACGGACAAGCCAAACAATATCATAGGGTAGATTTCGACGTATAATTTCTTCTGTTATATACTTTGGATTACAGCCATAGCTGCCGCCATTGAAATTTTCTATAACGATTTTATTATTATCAACTTCCAGCTCACGGCAGAATTTTTTATAATATTTGGACATATCTATTCTTATCGGAATACCCAAAAACATTATCAGTTTATCGGTTCCTGAATTGGTAATAGAAAAAATATATTCTCTCGGGCGAAGTTTAGCCATGTAAACTCCCTTCTATAATGCTCTTTTTACAAATATATTTTCTCATACATATCCCTGCTTTCTTATTAAATTTAACAAAAAAAATATTGACAGTCAAAATCAAAACTACCACTCAAATATAGTGTCTGTTCCTATTGCATTTACACCAATTATTTTCATTTTTATAATTTCTTTTATCTCATTTTGAGCAAAGGAATATATGTATATATTATTTTTTCTGAGTTTTTTGATCTCTTTCGGGTATTTAATTATTGCTTTATACGGCATGCTGACAACATGAATGTTATGCTTCTTCATAAACGCAATAATATCTCCAATCTTTTTCATATTTTCAGGTCGTTTGTTTTTAACTCTTATGTAATACATTATATTTTTTATTTTATTTTGTCCTGTCAAAATCGGGATTTCTTCAGGGAAATTTATACCAATATAAATTCTGTCATATACTTGTTTATCGTCTCCAACTGTTTTTATTATTTCATTTAAAAGAAATTGCGTTGTTTGCGGATTTTTTTCAGAATGAAGATGCATCATAACTTTTATATTTTTGTGTGTTTTCATCAATGATACAAATTGCTCCAAATCAATTGGTGTAAATTTGTACTCGGGAGCTGAAAAAATTTTTCCGGACATAAATTCATCATGTGTATAATTATTTTGTTTTATATGTAAATTTTCATATATTTTTTGGTTAAATGCGTGAAAACAAACAACTTTGTTGTCTGTTGTTTTGGTCAAATCAACTTCGAACTGTCTAAAACCTTTTTTATATGAATTTATGAAGGCTTCTTTTGAATTTGTATAAAAAACACCATTATTTTCGCCCAAAGCATGCGCTATAAAAAAATTTGCAATACAAAAACGATATGTTGAAAAAATTAGTAATATCAATACGAATACAAATAATATCGGTTTTAGTATTTTATTTATTTTAGACATTTGAGAAATTCCTTAAAATCTTTTACATATAGATTATTCTATTTTATTCTCCATTATTTTTTCAATCAAATCAACAACTCTTTCTGAGGCATGCCCGTCTTCCATGCAGCCTTTGTCTTTCAAAAATTGCTCCACTTCTTCCACATATTTTTTATTTTCAAAATTCAGAATATTTTGACAAAGATCTTGGTTATTTTTTGCAACAGGGAATGGTGTTTCCTCAAGCGGGTAGTAAAATCCGCGTTCGGTATTGTATTCGTCCAAATCTGCTGCAAAAATAAAGCCCGGCTTTCTTGACAACATAAAATCAAATATACAACTTGAATAATCGGTTATTGCCGCATCTGACGATACTAATAGCTCTTGTATATCAGGATAGAAAGAAGCATCAACAATATCATTATCAAAACTAAAAAGCTGTTTTGAATGTTTTTTTACATGAGGATGAAGTCTTATTGCAACAACCCAATCTCCTCCATACTTTTCTTTTAAAGTTGTTCGTAAATTAGAAATATTCAAATTGTAGCAATCTAACCTTTTATCATCTCTATATGATGGTACATATAAAACAATTTTTTTATTTAAACTAACTCCTAGCGCTTCAAAAACTTTTTTCTTTATTGCACTTAATTCATTTGGAGATTTAAAGAAAATGTCATTCCGCGGATGACCTGTTTTTATTATAGGGCCATCGTACCACATACTTTTTTTAAATACATTATCTTCAAATGTACTATTTGATAATAAATAATCCATATATTGAGAGTCGTACTCTTTTGCAATGTCACACCATCGTTTTGTCGCAAAAGAATAATTACCAACCGCTCCGTCTATTTTCTTTATCCCTAAAGACCCATGCCAAGTCTGAATATACGTTTGACCTTCTTTTTTTGTCCAACCGTGATTTATTAGCATATTTGTTCTGACATTGCTGATTATCAAACGTGAACTTGCCAATTCCCTAACGCTTTCACGACCGTTGAATGAAACTATTTGTATTTCTTTCGGGAAAAGATTTTTGTCAATTTTTTCACTTTTTTTACACATCCAATATAATTTGTACGGGAGTTTTCTTTTTATGATTTCTTCTGCAATATACTTAGGATTACATCCATATAAAGAACCTTGAAAGTTGTTAAATATTATTTTGTTTTCTTGTATTGGAATATTAGATATTAAACGTTTATAGTATTTATACAAGGCTATTTTTATATGAACACCAAATACTGTAATTTGTTTTTTGGATTCTCTATTAACTATTGAAAATATTTCTTGAAAAAATTTCATCTATTCCTTGCTCCCTAAAAGGAAACTTTGGACATAAGTTTTTATAATTTCTAACTCTTGAGGCTTTTTGTCTTTATAAACATTATGTCCAAAAGTTATATTTGGAGGGTAGGACATATATTCTCCGTACAATCTTGATAAAAAAGCGTCCGGATTATTTATTCCCAAAAACTCACAACCTTCAAATTCCATTGGTTTTAGCGGAAAAATTACATTATAGTTTGTAAACCAATTTTTCCAATTATGATTATATTGAACACCCCAAACTAAATCGGTGTCTTCTTTTCGCTCAGGTTGAGTTTGAGGTATTATTTTTTTCATTATGTCATTATATAAAGATTTTATTTCTTCTTCCGGAGTTGAAATTGTAACTTTATGAAGTAATTTTTTTCTTATTGCTTTGATTTCTTTTGTCTTTTCTAATTGCTCCTGAACATTCATCGCTTTACCATATATATAAAACGGAAAAATATCAATAAACAAAGCCGGACATTTTTTGTGTTTAACCTTTATAAAATACATATTAGGATGTTTTTCATCTTTATAATACGCCGCATAAATGTCTTTATCTCTGGAAGATTGCTCAAATGCTTCTATTATTTTTTCATAATCATCTATCATCATCCCGACGTCAATATCATCATCCCAAGGTATAAATCCTTTATGACGAACAGCACCAAGCATTGTCCCGCCATCAAGCCAATATGATAAATTATTCTGCCTGCAAACATAGTCTATCTCTTTTAATAAAATCATATTCGCAAGTTGAATATCCCTCAAATCTCCTTTTGCCGGCGGTAATTTTGTTATATCTCTATTTTCTAATTTGTATTTATAAAAAGGATTTTGTTTTTTTAATTTAGAATATTTAGGACGCGGTATTTTTATTTTTATGCCAAATAAAGTAATTTTTATATGTGTATTGTCATATACACATACCGAAAATAATGCTCCAAGAAATCGCAAAACCTCTTTCGGAGTTGTTTGAAATATATTTAACATACTTTATTCCATACTATTTTATATAGTCGCGTGTTAATTTTAACCTACAAAATTCTAAAAATCAATAAAAAAATAAAATATTGTGAAAGTAAGATTATGAAAGGTTTTCAGCATTTTTTAGTTTGTATAATTCTTGTTTTTCTTCGCTTGTAAAAGCTTCTTCATCCGTATGATGAGGGCATATACTTTTTGGAAATTGCATATAATCACCATATATATTTTTTAACATGAAATCCGTATTCTGCGGACAACTAAACAAATAACCTTCAAATTCTATCTTTTGAAGCGGAAATATTTGCTCATAATCATAAACCCAATTGTTCCATTTGTGAGGAAAATCCAATCCCCAATGGATAGACGGACAAATTCTTTCATCCACTTCTATTTTTTGATTTATGACATTTTGTGTTAAGTCTTTGATTTTTTCCTTTAACTTTTCTGTGTCTTTTATTCTAAAAAAACTATAGCTGAGCTTTTTACGCAACTTTTTTAACTTTTTATTTAAAAGTTTTTTATCTTTCCCGCGCACTGCTGTGAAATAAAAGTCATGAGGAAATATATCTATTGAAATTTGTTTTATTTTACGATGTTTTATTTTTAAAATACAAGTTGCTTTTGAATTTTTATCCCGCCATAATTCACAATATAAATCTGCATATTTTGTACAGGCATTAAATACAGACGGAAATCTTTCATAATCTTCTCGCATCATATCAACATCAACATCATCATCCCAAGGTATAAATCCTTTATGACGTTTTGCACCTAAAAGAGTCCCCCCGCTAAGCCAATACCTGATATTATTTAAAGCACATATTCTGTCAAATTCTTTTAATATGACAAGTAATGAAATTTGATAATCACGTAAAAAACCTTCTGCTTTGGGGATTTGAGTTATATCTTTGTATTGTTTGTAATTTATTTTTATTCTTTTTTTATTATTACTTTTTAATATACGAAACCTTATACCCAAAATCCTTATTAACTTATGGCTATAATCTGCATCTGTTACAGAAAAAATGTTTTTTAGAAACTCTGTAAATATATTTGTTTTATCCTCGTTCATATATTTCCTAAATGTAAATCTAATATGTAATATAAATTTAGCAAAAACATAATATTCATTCAATAAAAAAACAGACTGCATATCGAAATACAGTCTGTTTTAATTATATTTTTATTTTATTATTTTTTTTCAGGTTGAGCCGGTGCCGGAGCGCCTAAACCTTGTTTTAATGCACCCATTTGCTCAGAAAGTTTCTTTTCTACAACATCAGGGTTATAATCTTCATTTACGTATTCAATTTTAGCTTTTTTCTTAGCTGCTTGAGTCAATGTATCAAGAGCTTCTATTTCTTTGCTTGATTCTAAGAATTCTTTAATATCAGATTTTGTTTTTTCATAAGGAACAATACCTGCTTCTTTTCTGTCTGTAACCATTATTATATGATAGCCGTATTGTGTTTGAACAACATCTGTAACTGTATTTGGTTTTGCTTCAAATGCTGCTTTTGCAAATTCAGGAACCATTGTCTTTTTATCAAAGAAACCTAAATCTCCGCCTTGTTTTGCAGAGTTTTCATCTTCTGAATACTTTTTAGCGTAAGCTGCGAATTTTGAATTGTCTGCTTTTAATTCTTTTGCAAGTTTATCAGCTAATTCTTTCTTTTCTTTCATTTTTGCTTCAACTTTTGACTTCAATGCATCTTCTGTAAGTGTTTGTTTTGCATTTGCAGTTAATTCTTGTTGAATTTGGTATGGATTTGCCATAAGTAATATATGAGAAGCTCTTACTTGATTGTCGTGTTTGAATTTGTCGGAATTTTCATTATAGAACTTCTTGCAATCTTCTTCTGTAATATTTATTTTGCCGGCAGTTTTTGCTAATTTTTGCATTCTGACTTGTTTTCTTACATCTTCTCTGAATTGAGACGGAGAAAGTCCGTTTTGTTTCAAAATTTCTGTTAATTTATCTTTGCCGCCAACTTTGTCTATGATTTTTGCAACACCTTCACTAACTTCTTTTGAAGAAACTTTTATACCGCGTTCTTTTGCTTCTTGATCTAATAATTCTTCAATTATAAGCTGGTTCAAGACTCTTTGTGCCATCATTAAATATAACATACCGTTTTTGTTTGACTTGATATCACCCATTTGTGCCATTGGAGATTGAGCGATTTGCTTATCTAACAATGTATCAAATTCTTTTTGAGTAATTTTGCCATCATTAATTTTTATAATTGCGTTATTGTCTTTTAAACTACAACCAGTAAATAGCATACTTGCAACCATTATCGTTGCTAATAATTTAGTACCTTTCATAAAATATCCCTCTCATTTGTTTAATATTCGTGACTTACTTTATGTATATAATAAAACAAATCTGTTAAAATGTTAAATATTTCATCAAAATTTACATATGAAGTATTTACATTTAAAATAGAAATCCCGTCACTACAAGATTTCGGTGCAATTGTAAACTTTACTTTTCTTGATATATCGGATGGAAGAACTTTTTGCACTAAATTCCACTCGGCTTGGGTATATGGGGTATACATTCTTATTGAATTTCCAACCTCTCTGATTGCATTTATATTGATTTCTGTTGCCGCTAAACGCAATCTGATTAATTTTATCAGATTTTCAACAGATTCAGGAGGTTTGGAAAATCTGTCTTTCCATTCTTCTACAATATAATCAAGCTCCAAAACAGTTTTTACATCAGCAAGACGTTTGTATTCTATCATTTTTTGCTCGGATGAACCAACCCATTCATCCGGAATATATGCTGTTACATTGATATCTACAATTGTTGGATTTTGTTTATTTATTTTTTCTCCTTGAAGTTCATGAACGGTTTCTTCCAACAAATCACAATATGTATCAAAACCGACATTTATCATATGTCCGTGTTGTTTTGTTCCTAAAATGTTGCCAACACCCCTTATTTCTATATCTCTGAGTGCTATTTGATAGCCGCTGCCAAGTGTTGTAAATTCTTTTATGGCTTTTAGTCTGTCTATTGAATCTTTTGATAATTCTTTGCTCTTTTTATAAAAACAATAACAATATGCTTGGCGTTCACTGCGACCTACACGACCTCTCAGTTGATATAGTTGAGCTAAACCAAATCTGTCTGCATCATGTATAATCATTGTGTTTGCATTTGGAATATCTATACCGTTTTCTATAATTGTTGTTGCTAAAAGAACATCATATTCATGATTTTCGAAATCAACTATTACTTCTTCAAGTTCTTTTTCATCCATTTGACCATGACCGATAGCTATTCTTGCATTTGGAACTATTCGCTGAAGCAATGTTTTCATCTCCATTATTGTTTCTACCCTGTTATAGAGATAAAAAACTTGACCTTCTCTATCTATTTCATGGTTTATTGCATTTTTGACCATTGTTTCATTCCATTCGCCAACATATGTTTTTATCGGCAAACGATTTTTGGGCGGAGTATTTATTAAAGAAATATCTTTTATGCCGGACAAAGACATATACAAAGTTCTAGGAATCGGAGTCGCTGACATTGAAAGAATATCTATATTTTCTCTTAGTTGTTTTAATTTTTCTTTATGACGAACACCAAATCTGTGTTCTTCATCTACAACCAAAAAACCTAAATCTTTAAACACTATTCCGTCTTGTAACAGTCTGTGTGTGCCGATAACTACATCACATTCACCTGTTGCAAGATGTTTTATGGTTTCTTTTTGTTCTTTTGGTGTTCTAAACCTTGATAAAAGTTCTACTTGAACACCAAAAGGTTTAAACCTTTCTGATATTGTTTGATAGTGCTGCAGGGCAAGAATTGTTGTCGGAACAATTACTGCAGCTTGTTTTCCTGATGTCACAGCTTTGAATATGGCACGCATTGCAACTTCTGTTTTTCCAAAACCGACATCACCGCATATCAACCTATCCATTGGCTGAATAGATTCCATATCACTTTTTACTTCTTTTATTGCCTTTAATTGGTCAGGAGTTTCAACATATTCAAATGCTTCTTCCATTTCAATCTGCCAATTTGTGTCCGGTAAAAATTCAATACCCTCCTGCATTTTTCGTCTTGCATAAAGTTTTAATAAATCATATGCAACAACTTCTACAGCTTTTTTAACTTTTGATTTTGTGTTTTCCCAGTCATGGCCGCCCATTTTGGAAAGTTTTGGTTTTGTATTCCCCGAACCTCTGTATCTGCACAAAAGGTTTATTTGTTCGGCAGGAATGTGAAGCTTGTCTTTGTTTGCATATTCTATTGTAAGATAATCTTTTAATTGACCGTCTATCTCTTGTTTTGAAAGCCCTTGATAAATACCCAGACCGTGAATTGTATGAACAACAAATTCTCCTGGTTTAATGTCATTTATATTTTCTATAAATTCAGGTTTTTCTTTAAAATAAGACTTTTTCGATGCGCTTATTTCTTTTGGACGTTTATTAAACATCTCCCTATCTGTTATAATAATGGTTTTAAATTCCGGCAAAATACAACCGCCGCAAACAGTTGAGGGTTGATATTCAATATTATAAATTTCTTTTTCGGATAAAATTTCTTTAACCCTGTCAGGATAATCTGTCGCTATTATGAC
>JAFUUT010000239.1 GCA_017477685.1 bacterium
AATTGCTTTTTAAATAAAGATTTATCCGTTCAAGTTTTAAACGAAATTAAAAACGGATACGCTACAGATATTAATAATAAAGGAGAATTGCTTCTCCAAACAAAAGAGAATAAAGAAGTAACACTTACAATAGGAGATATATTATGAACAATTTAGAAAACGGAATTGCTCTGTTAGCCATTGGGATGGGTTTTGTATTGTCGTTCTTATGTTTATTAATCATAGGAATGAGCATAATGTCAAAAGTTGTTCAATATTTGAACAAAATATTCCCAGAAGCTGTAGAAGAAGTAACCTCAACAGCTAAAAAAGTTTCATCCAACATTGATGAAGCAATTGCAGTAGCAATAGCCGCAATTATGGCAAAAAGAAATTAAGTAATTGAAAGGACAGATATATGAGTAAAAAACTTATCAAAGTAATGGATACGTCTTTTAGGGACGGTTTCCAATCTATTTTCGGAGCTAAGGTTCTTGTAGAGGATTTTATACCTGCGCTTCAGGCTGCAGTAGATGCAGGAATTAAGCATTTTGAAACTGCAGGCGGTGCAAGATTTCAGGCTCCTATATTTTTCTGTAATGAAAATGCTTTTGAAACAATGGACAAAATCAGAGCGGCTGTCGGACCGGATGTCAAGCTTCAATCTCTTGCAAGAGGGGTTAACGTAGTCGGTTTAAATTCACAGCCAAGAGATGTTATTGACCTTCATGCAAAGATGTTTGCAAAACACGGTGTTAATGTAGTAAGAAACTTTGACGCTTTAAACGATGTTAATAACCTCGTTGATTCCGCTAATTCAATTAAAAAATACGGAATGCAGCATGAAGTTACTATCACAATGATGGAGCTTCCGTACGGTTGTGAAGGTGCACATGACGTTGCATTTTATGAAAAAGTTTTAAGAAATATTTTGGATAGCGGTTTGCCGTTTGATTCTTTGGCTTTCAAAGATGCATCAGGCACATCCAACCCGAGAAAAGTTTACGAAACAGTTAAAATGGCTCGTGAAACATTAGGATCGGATGCACACATCCGTTTCCATTCACATGAAACAGCAGGTACGGGTTTGGCAGCATATCTTGCAGCTCTTGATGGCGGGGCTGACGGTATAGATTTGGCTATGAAACCTGTTTCTGGAGGTACGGGTCAACCTGATATTATTTCAATGTGGCACGCTCTTAAAGGCACTGAATATGATTTAGGTTTGGATATCAAGAAAATTATGGAAACGGAAGAAATCTTCAAAGATTGTATGAAAGATTATCCGATTTCACCTATTTCTCTTGCTGTAAATCCTATCTTAATTCAGGCGCCGCTACCGGGAGGTGCAACTGCAACTACTGTTAACCAGTTAAAAGATATGGGTATGCTTGATAAATTCCCGAAACTTATTGCCAATATGAAAGAGGTTGTTGAAAGAGGCGGATTTGCAACATCTGTAACTCCTGTATCTCAATTCTATGCTCAACAATCATTCTTGAATGCAATATCAGAACACCCTTGGGAAAAGGCTAATCCCGGTTATGCAAAAATGCTTTTAGGTTATTTTGGTAAAACTCCATGCGAACCTGATCCTGAACTTGTAAAATGGGCAGAAGAACAAACAGGGCTTCAACCAACAACAGAAAAAGTCGTTGATTTGAACGAAAAAGATCCTGAAAAAGGTATTAAAGCAGCAGAAGAAAGGCTTAAAGCCGCAGGACTTCCTGTTACGGATGAGAACTTGTTTATTGCTTGTGCTTGCAAAGACGGTAATGTCGATAAAGGTATTGATTTCTTACTCGGAAAAGGTAAAGTTTCTGTTAACAAGGTTTCTGCAGATTCTGCTCCAAAAGCGGAAGGCAATGATACAAACGGTTACACAGTGACAGTTAACGGTAAAAAATATGCCGTAGCCTTAGAAGGCGGCAAAGCTGTTGTCAACGGCA
>JAFUUT010000240.1 GCA_017477685.1 bacterium
TAACCTTATTTAAAACTACTGGGGTAATATGAGTAAATACAAATCAGATACAGAAGGAAATTTAATGAATTTATCGGCAAGAGAAAGCGCAGTGTTAGCTCTGGTCGCAAGTGGACACAGTTACAAAGAAATAGGTATAAAATTAAAAATTTCAACAAGAACAGTCCAAACATATATGGACAGAAGCATATTCAAATTGCAAGCAAACAGCCGTTCTAACGCAATAGCAAAATATATAGCTTCACACAACAGCATAATATAAATACAAGAGAAGAATAATGAATAAAATTATTTTACACTGGACCGCTGGCAGATACTATCCTACACAATATGAAAAACAATTTTATCATTTTTTGATAGACAAAGATGGGAAAATTCATAATGGAATATATAAACCGGAAGATAACCTGAATTGTACAGATAACAAATATGCCGCTCACACCGGCGGAGGAAACACCGGAGCAATCGGCATTGCATTATGCGCAATGGAGAACTACAAATCGCCTCAAAGTGTCGGGCAATATCCAATAACAGCGGTTCAATTTGAATCTTGCATGAATTTTTGTGCAAAATTAACCAAAAAATACAACATTGAAATAACCCCCTCTAAAGTGATGACACATTACGAATTCGGGATTTGCAACCCTGATACTTCAAGTGCCGGAAAAATAGATATCACATATCTTCCTCCATATTCATGGGTCGCAAAAAGAGATATAGGGAACTTTATTCGAACAAAAATAAGATGGTATAAAGAAAAAATTTGAAAGGTTTATTAGATTATGGAAATTAATTATTTTGACTTATCCGGCGGTGTTAACCAATCATCGACCAAAACGGAACTTGGATTAAACACAAGAACTATCTACTGGGCAGATTCACAAAATGTTGAAATTCTTGGCAACAAAGGAATTATAAAACAGAAAGGGAATACTTTGCTTGTAGAGCTTCCGCAGCAAGAATCCATAACAGGCATACACGAATTAGAAGCCGAGGGAATTTTTAAACTAGTAATAACAACAGAGGATGGGAATATTTATATCTACTCAGATAGCAGCAACTCCTTGGTAAAACTGGACAAAAAACTTACGGGCAAAAAAGTTATATTTAAAAATTATCTTCGAGGTACACTTATTGCGACAGAATCAGACCCTATGTTTTATCTGAAAAACAATAATGAATATGAAACAGAAGATTGTGATTTGAATGATTCTGAAGATAATCCAATTATCCCCGACTGCATCGAAATATACAAAGGACGTGTATGGTGCGCTAAAAATTCTACTATTTATTACTCGGCACTCGGAACATACAATGACTTTATCAGCGAAAATGATGCGGGATACATAAATGACTTTCACACGGATACCTCTGATATTATAGGGATGAACACTTATAAAAATTACCTTGCAATATACAAAAAAGACAGAGTATATCTTTTAAGCGGTTCCGGTCCTGAAGACTATGCTATCATACCTTTTGCCGATAAAGGAGCTTACACGAAAGGTGCTATAGTCA
>JAFUUT010000241.1 GCA_017477685.1 bacterium
AAATTTATTCAATTCATATCCTATCGGAGCTGACAAATTATCATTCTCTGGCTGGTGAAAATTAACAAAAGAATAATTAAAATTAAAAAACAAATTAGCAAAACTAATATACAACAAAAACCAAGCTATAGCACAAGATGCGGCAGAAAAACTCGGAATTAAAAACCCTGAGCAAGGAGATGACGCAGCAAAAGAAGCACTTGTAAAAGAAGTCGCACACAATATCAGACTTGTATTTGCATCAATATGCAGAAAAGATAAAAATCCACTAGTTCGTCTTCCTCAAACACCTGAAGATGAAAAAGCTGTCATTGAGTTCTTAGAAAACAGAGCACCGTTAGACACATATCTTGAAAAAATGGAAGAAAAAACACTTCTAGAAAGAAAAATAAACAGACTTAACGGTCTTATGAACAGAGATTCAAAAACCGGTGAAGACATAAAGGAAATCGGTGAAATTAGAGATAAACTTGACAAATACGGAAATGCAGAAAAACATCTTGAATCACTTGAAAACGCCATAAAAAATGAAAAATCAAAATACGGCAAAGAAATCAATTTCCTTGAAAAATTAGACCAACTTGAAAAGACATATACAGAGCTAAAACTTATCACCCAAAAAGAAATAAACGAATATTACGACAGCTTTAATAAACATTTCTTAAACAGAGACAGAAAACTCTCCGCTCAAGAATTGCTTGATATTTTCCGCAGAGGGGAAGCTGCAAACTACGCTCAAACAACAAAAGAAGCTGAAAAGATTGCTGCCGCAAAAGCACAAAAAGCGGAAGAAGCAAGAGATTTTGCGCTCAGACAAAAGCAGCAAGAAGCAGCCCCAAAAGCCGCTGTAGCGAAATTAACAGCACAAAGAAGAAAAGCCGCAGAGCAAGCAAGAATTGCAAAATCAGGCCCTGCAATCCAACCGGGAGAAAATATAGTTATAGAAGCAGGAAAAGGCTTTGAGCAATCTTTAAGAAAAGTTATAAGCATATATAGAGACAACTTTGAAGTCGCAAATGTATTTGGACAAGACCTGATAACAAGAACAGCAGAAAGATACGGAAGAGTATATCCAAATATCGGAACAAGATTGAAAGCCGTTATCAATGACAAAATAAACATATATAATAAACATGTACAAAATGTTGGTATCCCTGATCTTTCACTTTACAATATCGGTAAATACCTGAATTACTTGGATAAAGGCATTTTGGAAATCATGGACGGTCAAGAAAAAGTAAATAAATTAAGAAAACTAAATAACTCGAGCAAAGGGAATGAACGTACAAAAGCTCAGCTTGAAAAAGCAAAAGCAGCATTAAAACGTTCAAAAGCTCGCTGGCTTGACGGAGTAAAAAAACTTGTTAAAGGGGAAGAATACAACAGAAATGTTTTTGTAGAACTCGGACAAGCAGAATCTTATGATTACCTAAACGGCATGAACAAAGAACTTTTATTATATAAAAGAATAAACAAACTTTCGCAAGAAAAACATGCCAGACTTACGAATGCAGATTGGGACGAAATATTATCAAATTTTGAAAGGGAACACGTAAATGCGAATATTGCCTATTACGAAAAATTACACAGCAGTAACAACTAAAAACAGGCAAAACCAATCGTCTGTAAAAGATACAGAAACGACAGGCTCTTTAGGAGATATGCCGTTGGGCAGAGATACAAAATCTGTAGACAAAGTCTGCTTTGGCGCGTTGTATGATGATAATAAAATTAATAAGTTAGTAAAAAAAGCAAATAAAATAATTTTTAGTAAAAAACTTTCAGATGAAGAAAAAGAATCGCAAATAAAAGAAATCCTTACAGAATTGCAACAGCTCGACACATTAGACAGCACTTTCGCAATGAGGGAAATAGCAATCACCTATGATATATGTATTGGATTTCCGATATAAGGTATTCCTACACAAAATGATTAAAAAAAAATACTTAAACATCTAAACTTCAATATCACTAAATATTTTTGGCACATTCGGGCGATTGATAAAGTTTAGCTGAATACCTGTCGGAGCGGCAATTTCAACATAGGCATTTTCGTGGGGAACATCAATTGCAGGATATATTGCATAAACTTTGCCGTTTATATCAACACCTTTCATTGAATATAGCCTTAAAAATTCACGCTGCTGCGCAGGAGTCATAGAATCCCACTTTTCTACTTCTTTGATAAGTCCTGATTGAACTTCCAGATTATAATCATATGGGAAATATCTCCTTGCTCGCCCTGTCGGCTCTATCAAGTGCGATTTTTTGAATTTTGTAACGACCTCAGGCAAAAGGGTTGGAGCTTCGGTTAATCTGTCGCCTAAAACTTTTTTCATTTTTTCATAAATCTCGGAATACAATTTTTTCATCTCATTTTCTCCGACAAGCTCATTCCCTTCGTAATCTCCCGCATGCCTGTAGATTAAGTTAGCTTTAGGTTTTTCACCTTTAAAAAGGTCAAAGAAAGTCATAATAGCATTAGATATTCTATCCGTATATAATTCTCTGAATTTACCAGCCGTATCAATATCTCCGGATTTTAGAGCTTTTCTTGAATTTTCCATAATACCTGAAAACGGATTTACAGAAACCTGATAACTGTCCAAACTTTGAAGATTTTGTGTAAATAGTTTTGCAACTTCTTCTTGAGTTGATTGAGTTTTCGAGTTCCAACCCG
>JAFUUT010000242.1 GCA_017477685.1 bacterium
AATAAAATACACACTCATTTCTTTGCATTAAAAATATGAGCAAATAACTGAACAATAATCAAAGTATTCGAATAATTAAAATCTTTGAGCGGATATTATTTGCTGTCTGCTTAAATGTGTTAAGGTATCCGTTCTCAGATGCAATATTATTTATTACTTTTTAAAATTTGGGATACTGAATGCCGGTTTTTGCGCATTTGTTCCATTTTTGTCAACCCATTCTTCATAGGTTTGCGGAACTTCTTTTTTCGCCATCGGATTTAGATTACATCCTGTAGCAGTAACTGAAATAAACAATAACATTAAAACTAATATTTTCTTATCCATTTGTAAACCCTCTTATCTTTCGTGATTAATAATACCGTATTTTTTGAAAATTTACAATAGAATAAGTGAGTAGTGCAATAAAAATAGGTTTAATGTATTATAAATGTATGAAAGAGAGTATGGATTTAGATAAATTTTATTCTGCAATGGAGTCAGGTAATATGGTAGAAGGCGAAATGCTGAAATTCTTCAATGATTTGAGTCAGGAAGCCTTGAAGATTACTATGGAGTTAAATAATAAATATCATACTCCGGAAGAAATAATTGCACTATTTTCGCAATTAACAGGGAAAGAAATAGATTCATCATTCAGGTTGTTTCCTCCGTTTTACACTGATTGCGGAAAGAACATAAATATTGGTAAAAATGTATTCATAAATGCTTGCTGCAAATTTCAGGATCAGGGCGGAATTACAATCGGAGATGATGTACTTATAGGACATAATGTGACTTTGGCAACATTGAATCACGATCAAAGACCTGAGTTCAGACAAAATATTTATCCAAAATCGATTAAAATCGGTAATAAGGTTTGGATAGGTTCAAATGCTACGATTCTTGCAGGAGTCACCGTTGGTGACGGTGCTATAATCGGGGCAAATGCTCTTGTGACAAGAGATGTACCTAAAAACTGTATAGCAGTGGGTATACCGGCAAAAGTAATCAAAAAAATAGAGGAGAAATAATATGCTAAAGAAAATTTTATTATGCGGTTTATTACTGCTTACATCCAGTCTTATCGCAGATGCAAAATCTTGGGATAAAGTATTCCCGAAAGCTGATAATGTTTCTGTTCAGAAAGTTCAATTCCAAAACAGGTACGGGATTAAACTTGTAGGTGATTTATATATGCCCAAAGATGTTAAAAAAGGGGATAAGCTTCCGGCAATAGCCATATCAGGCCCGTTTGGCGCGGTAAAAGAACAATCTTCGGGGTTGTATGCGCAGACTCTTGCTCAACGAGGTTTTATAACTTTGGCATTTGATCCTTCATATACAGGGGAAAGCTCAGGTACTCCCCGCCATGTTGCTTCAGCAGATATTAATACGGAAGATTTTTCTGCTGCCGTGGATTATTTATCTTTAAATGAAAATGTTAATCCTGACGGTATAGGTATTTTAGGAATTTGCGGTTTTGGAGGTTTTGCCATTAATGCAGCGGCTATGGATACCAGAATAAAAGCAACTGTCGCTTCTACTATGTACGATATGACAAGAGTTTCCGCAAAAGGATATAACGATAGTGTGGACGAAAATGCCAGATATGAAATGAAAAAATCTTTAAATAAACAAAGAATTGAGGATTACAAAAACGGTTTTTATTTGGGTGCTGACGGTTTGCCTGAAAAATTAACCGGAGAAGAACCTCAATTTGTTAAAGATTATTGGGGCTATTATAAAACCAAAAGGGGTTTTCATTCCCGTTCAATAAATTCAAACGGCAAATGGAATATGACTTCTGCATTGGGACTTATAAACCAGCCGATTTTGCAATATAGTAACGAGATTAAAAGCGCTGTTCTTGTTATTCACGGCGAGAATGCGCATAGCAGATATTTTGGCGAAGATGCATTTAAAAAATTAACCGGTGATAACAAGGAACTTTTAATCGTGAAAGGTGCAAATCATGTTGATTTGTATGACAATATGGATAAAATTCCGTTTGATAAAATTGAAAGTTTTTACAAAGAGTATTTAAAATAATTGAGGTGAAAAATGAAAAAAGTTTTAATAATTTCAACAAGTTTGAGAGTTAATGCAAATTCTGAAATTTTAGCGCAAGAATGTGCAAAGGGTGCAAAAGATGCAGGACACGAAGTCGAATTTATTACATTAAAAGATAAAGATATAAAATTCTGCAAAGGCTGTTTGGCTTGTCAAAAGCTTGGCAGATGTGTAATAGAGGATGATGCCAATGCGATAACTTCCAAAATAAAGGAGGCTGATGTTATTGTTTGGGCAACCCCTGTTTATTATTATGAAATGGCAGGTCAGATGAAAACTCTTATAGATAGAGCAAATTCCTTATTTTCAACAGGTAAAAATTTCAGCGAAGTTTATTTAATTACAACTTCTGCAGATTCTTCTCAAGGGGTTGTTCAAACTGTTATAAATGGTGTTAACGGTTGGATTGCTTGTTTTGACGGTGTTGAATTTAAAGGGTATGTTGAAGGCGGCGGGTTGGAAAATTCCGGTGATGCCTTAAATCGTCAAGATTTGCTTGAACAGGCATATAATATGGGCAAAAATATATAAGTTTTGTAAATAGAACCTCTAAAATCTTTTCTATTCGTTATATAATACTATATAAGATTAGGAAAGGGGATATCTATGCGCATACAAAATGTCCAAGCTCTATCTTTTGGCGCATTGAGGTATAATTGCAGCAAATCTGCAATTAATGAGGAGCAAAGAAAGAAATTTGACAAAATAGAACAAGATTTATCTGATACACAGTATGTTGATATGATTATAGAGGGCGAAAAACTAAAGCCCGTTGTAAAAACTCCATATGGTGTTTATGCAAGAGACTTTATTCCTGTATATCAAGACGATTATTTATATACAAATTATTTTAAAGTCAGGTCGGTATGGGAGGGGCCTAATATGAATGAGATGCTTGTTCCAAATAAATCTTATGTCTTGTCTATTCCAACGAAAATTAAAGATATCCCTAATTATGAAAAAATGGTCACCGCAAATGATAAGTACGAACGCGGTGCGATACTTACCAGAATTTTGGATAATTATTTTATAGAGTATGAAAAGAAAAATAATCTTTAAAGATTAAATAAGAATAAACAAAAACTCAGAATTCTAAGAATTCTGAGTTTCGTTATGGAATTAAAGATTTTTATCTACGCTTGCAAATTTAAATATTTGCCCCATATCTCGTTTATTTCTCTATTTGCGGATTCAATGCTGTCAGAGGCGTATATAGCGTTGTGAATTTTATCTGTCCCAAATATAGGTCTTAACAAATTAGTTGTAAGTTGTTCGAATTTGCTAACATCACCTTCTCCGCCGTTAAGTTCCAAGACTGTAATTTTACCGCTATTCATGTAGTCTATAACATCTTTATAAAAAGGTTTATTTGCAATGTCGCTGTAATGTTTTTCTAATACTTCTTTTGGCGCAACTCCTTCCCATTTTTTAACGATTTTAAATCCCGCAGGAATGATATAGTTGTCTATAATGCTTTTGCTTTTGTCATACTGCCCAGGTTTAATAATACACAATGTGTTGCCAAACGATTGTTTATCATAATTGTTAACCCTAATATCCATATTTATACCCCCTATTTTATATCGGATGCTCTTGATAATGATGCGTCTAAAGATACAAAATCTCTGCCGTATAAATCAGGAAATCCCCAGTGAATCATTTTAACACCGGGTCTTAGCGGATTTGAATATTTTGCGTGCCCGTTATCTACTATAAGGATTTTTCCTGTTTGTGCATCTTTCATAAAGTTCTCATTAAAACAGTCAGTTATATAAACTCCTAATTTTGCCAAAGGCTTTAGTTCTTTTTTTAGAGCAGAATCTTCAAAAATTACTCCGTAATCATCCATTCTGCTTGCAGGTTTTAGGTGTTCCCCTTGTATAAACGGGTAAACAACCGCATTTGAACCGTAATCGTAGAATTTCATATCCGGTACATTTTTGCAGCCGTTGCTTTTTAAATAATAATCTACAACCGCATTTAAAAACGGAGAATCGGATCTCATCGCGGAATTTTCTTTATTTGCAACATTTTGACAAGTTTTAGCCAAATCGTTAAACATTTCCATTGTTACAAAATATCTGTTTTTAGCCCCCTCAGGGTCGAGAGCAAAAAGCATTTTTGTTGAATACGGACGCAATATCGGGGAATATTTATATTTTTTCCCTTTAACTTCTATTGTTGTCGGTTTCATATACCTTAAAAACGGAATTTCTTTTTCCAAAATGGCTTTTTCTTCTTCTGTTGCTGCTTTCAGATAAGCTGAGATTTTTGCTTTTATAAAATCTTTTGCAAATCTTGCGGGATTTATTGCGATTTTTCTTGCTTCAGGATATCTTGCGGAAAATGCGTCAACATCTTCCATAAAATCGCGAAAGGCAATAAATTCTTTTACCAGTTGAGATTCTCTAACCTTTTGAGTCAAAGCTCTAAAATCTTCGATTGTTCCGATTTCAGATGGGATTTTTCCTATTACAAAATCGGAAGAGCCGGTTGTTCTGAGGCTTTTTTGTTTTAGAGTTTCTATCATCAAATTTGGAGATATTTTTACCATATCGTCTACTGAAACATTATTATTTTCAAAAATCTCTTTTTTAAAATATCTTTCATAGGCTCTTTGGTAGCCGTATTTGTGGTAATACCATTCTTTAAATGCATCTTTGCCGCCGATTTTTCCAAGTAGAACAGAGGTAATTTTGTCTGCTTTTTTAGGGTCCTTTGTTATTTCTTCGATGAAACTTTTAGAAGCATCTTCACTTTTTGTAATACCGAATAAGAATTCAGAAATCTGTCTTGGTTTTGCATTTGACTCTTTTACAAATCCGAAATAGCTTTTCCCGCTTTTTACAAATTGTTTGTATAGAGAAGTTTTTTCAAGGTCTTTAACTACTCTAATCCCGCCGAGAAAACTCGGATGAATTTGGTAATTCTTCAATTCCGTGATGCTCTGATTTGAAGATTGAACATCTTTTTTGAAAGGAACTACAATTCCATAGTTTCTTGAATAAAGATTTGAATAATTATATTCCTGAATTCTGTTTACTTGCATTACTATCTCCTAAAATTATGATTTCATTTTAAATAAAGAATCGTACATTTCAGCAGGTGGTTTTATACCTAAAATATCAAGAAAACTTGGTGCGACTCTGCTGATTGCGGCATCTTTTGCATCATCAAGATATACTATGCCCTTTGAAATTTCTTCTTCTAGTCCCGGAAGTATTGCAATAAACGGAACAGGGTTGTTTGTATGTCCCCCGTGAGTTAAATCTTCAATGTTTCCGTGGTCTGCCGTAATTATAGTTGCAACCTCATTATCTCTTGCAGCTTCGACTATCGGTTTTATTGCGCGTTTATCCAAGATTTGAAGTGTGTTGGCTGCTTTATCGTAAATTGCTTCATGCCCAATTATATCAGGATTTGGGAAATTTGCGATACACGCCCTTGAATCATCATCTCTTGTAATCCAAGATATTATAGCATCTTTTATTTTCCCTCCTTTCATGCGCTCAGTCAATTTGCCTTTACTTGAAGGTATGAGATTATATCCCGATTGAGATAATAAACCTTCTTTTTTACCTCTTAAAAAGAAGGTAAGATGAGCTTGCTTATCTCTTTCAGTAGTAAAGAATGTTTCACAACCCAATTTATCAAGAATGTCCGGTAAAGTGTTATCTTCTACTTTTACAGGGAAGGCAACCGGTAGATTGAAGTCAGGATTATATTCTGTCATGCATACAAAATTTAGATCCTTAAGTCTCTCTTGTCCTTTTAAAAAATGTGCTTCGCATTTTGGTTGGGTCAAGGCATCAGTAAGCTGACGTGTTCTATCATTCCTATAATTTGTAAATATTACGCTATCTCCATTTTTAATCGGTTCAAAGTCTGCTAACTTAACAGGAGGCATATCTTTTTCAAGGAATTTGCCTTTTTCTATTGAAAAAGTGTGTAGGCTATTGTATGCTTCTTCAAATGTTTTTACTTCGTGTTCTGCTTTGCCATGCACTAAAAGGTTATAA
>JAFUUT010000243.1 GCA_017477685.1 bacterium
GCATTTTTAGGATTTTTATTCTCACTCTCATACAAAGCTATAAAAGCCATAATGAATTTTGAGAATAAAGAATATATCATATATCTTAGTGCCTGCATTATATCAATATGGGGAATACTATTCCACGGATTAGTTGATACAATCTATTTCAGACCTCAACTGCAATTCATATTCTGGACTTACATAGCAATAATTTGTGCAATACTCTCAACTCAAAAAACTAAAATGAATAACTAACGTGGTGAGAATAACTTATACTACTTCCCCAAGGCATCATATAACATCCAGGCATATTGAAAAACATCCAAGGAGTGAGCGCACTCATGATTCCTAAAGTTCCTATCGTATTAGAAACCGGATTTCCATATCCTGCAAATGAGTTTATTATGTTGCCCATAGGGTTACCCCACTTTTGCATTTCATAAGCGGCTTCATTTCTTGCCAATCCATTTGCCACATTGCCAAACAAATTAGTTAAGGCATAGCCTCTATTTACACCGTTATTCCTCTGTTCAATGTAAGATACACCTGAGGCTAAACCGCAGTTTATACCGCTCATTATTCGCATTGTTTCAGCAAAACCCATATAATAAATCCTCGTTATTTATACTTATATTAATAAAGTATTTTTAGATGAAAATATTGCCATAAAAATCATAATTGTTAAGATATATTAAATATATACTTTTTATATAAGTAATTTAGTTAATCAGCATTTACCCCTTGTGGGGATTATTTTTAAGCATGCAGACTTTAAAATTCTAATATACAGAATTTTAGTGGAGTAAAATATTATGTTTATTGGAAATAGTTGCAACGATTATGTATATAATCGCATGGAAATGAAAAATGTAGATAAAAATATCTTAGACTGGTTAGAAGACATCATAGATGAAAATAACTGTAAAATAGAACGTAAAGAATGGAAAAGTAAATATAACAGTTATGTTATATACGATTATGAACCATTTTGCACTGACGGGTTTGAAATAAATCTTGTCATCAGTGCAAAAGATCCTGCATATTTAAACTTCATCAAATATTTATACAATGAAAAAATTAGCACAATCGAATATTTGAACAATTGCATTACCATCTGACAAAAAAGAGGAAAGCCAAACAAGCTTTCCTCTTTTCAAGTTATTAAAAATATTCAATTATTCTTCTGTTGGAGTTTCAACACTTTCGCGAGTCGGAAGTGTTCCGTCTTCTTGCATTTGTTTAAAACAATCTCTGCAGAATACTTCTCTGCCCGGAACAGGTTTGAAAGGAACCTGAGTTTGAGCACCGCATTTTGAGCATACTGTTTCAAACATTTTTCTGTTTTTTCTGTGTTGTTTTCTTCTTGCCTGACGACATTCAGGGCATCTTTTTGGTTTGTTTACCAGACCTTTTTCTGCATAAAATTCTTGTTCTCCGGCAGTGAATACGAATTCTTTTCCGCAATCTTCACAAACCAATTTTTCATCTTCGTACATTGTTATTCTCCTGATTAGTTTTGGGTACCATTACCCGTGCATATATTATTCCATTGTACACTTTTTTTTAAATTTTGCAAGAGGGTATCATTTAAATCTATCTTTTATGCCGACCGGAGGCTTTTTTATTTACTTTGCCGCCATTGGCATTTCTTTTTAGAGTATTATGATAATGCTCCCTGCGTTCTTCCAGTGTTTTCCTTTTATTATGCTTTCGCTTTGTAGGAACATTAGAGTCTTGACTTGACTCGGATAAAGGAGCTGTATGCAAATTAGAAATATCTATTCGTACAATATTAGAGCGTCTTTCAAATTCCTTTTTCAAGTCTACTATATATTCTCCTAATAGAGCCGCA
>JAFUUT010000244.1 GCA_017477685.1 bacterium
ATATTTTTATCAAGCATTTCCAATCCGACAAGTTTTTTGGCAACACCGTTTGCAAGTTGTTCCATAATGACTTTTTTACCGTTGTAATCAGTTTGTTTATCCTTAGGAACTGACCAGCCTAAACCTGCTTCGATTGAAGTTGTATTTTCATCTAAATCATTCCCGTATAAGTGAAGGCCGGCTTCAAGCCTTAAAGTATCTCTTGCGCCCAAACCTATAGGCTTTATCCCAAATTCTTGCCCTTGTTTAAGGATTTCATCCCACAAATACGGAGCAAATCTGTTTTCAAAAAGTAATTCAAACCCGTCTTCTCCGGTATAACCGGTTCTTGAGGCTAAAAGTTTTACTCCGCCTATTGTTGCAGGTTTGATTGTGAAAGATTTTTGGTCTTCAATTGTATAACCAATTTTTTTCATAAGGTCTATAGCTTTTGGCCCTTGAATTGCAAGCAAAGAATAATTGTGCGACTGGTTGTCAATAGTTACTTCCATATCCTTTTTGTTGATTGAAAACCAGTTTACATCATCCTCTACTCTTGAAGCATTACATATTACCAGATATGATTCAATTCCGAGTTTATAAATGATTAAATCATCTATTAATCCGCCGTTTTCTTTTGGCAACTGACAATATACTGCTTTTTCATAATTTAACTTGTCAATATTTTGCGGAACTATTGAATTCAAAAATTTTGTTGCATCTTTTCCAAATACAAAAACTTCTCCCATATGAGAAACATCAAAGAGCCCGACATTTTCTCTGACTGTTTTGTGTTCTTCAATAATAGAAGTGTACTGTACAGGCATGTACCAGCCTGCAAAATCTACCATTTTTGCCTTTAAATCAATATGTTTTTGGCATAAATATGTTTGTTTAACCAAAGCTTTATCCCCTTCTTTTTCTTTCATTGTCCTAAGGTTTTATTGCTTTGTCAATGATATATTTAGCTAAGTTAAATATATTAAGACATGTTAAGGCGGTATCATTAAAATAGGCAAATTTTAATTTTCACGGTTTTTGTTGTCAATATAAAGTATTGAATGAAAGGACTAAAATTTATGTTAATGAACTCTTTGACAAAACCGATTTTACAAATTACCAGTCATGATTACGCAAAAATGCTTGAAGAAGCCAGCCTCAGAAATAGGCACGTAGCACAAAGATTAATGGACAGCGGTTTGATACGTGAAGGCAGAGAAATAACTCCAAAACGTATAAGAAAGGATTTAGGGACGGAAACTTTCAGATGGATTTTCAATAAGGACGGTTCTTTAACTGAAAAGATAAAGGAGACATTGATAGATGTGATGCATGATTTAGGGTATGATTATGACTCTATGATGCATGTATCATCTGAGGAATTTATGGAACGTGCAATAGAAATTTATGTGGACCCTAGTTATGTCCCAAGATGCAATTATTTTGGATAAAATGTTTCTTTTAAAAATAAGAAAGGACTAAAGTAATTTAGTCCTTTTTACTGCTTATTTTGCCAATTGTTTGTATAAATCAATTTCTTTTTGCGAAAGTTTTTCCGGCAGAACAATTTTAATTTTTGCGTTCAGATTGCCGTATCCTCCGGACTTTTTAGGAAGTCCGAGGTCTTTTAGTCTTAAGGATTTGCCGCTTGAGGTCATTGGAGGAATTTTTATACCGATACTGCCATGTAGGGTTTTGATTTCCTTTTTGCATCCCAAAACAGCTTCAGGAGGTGTGATTTCTACTTCTTTTGTTAAATCTGATCCGCAGATTTCGTATTCGGAATCTTTAGGCATAATAACAAGATATAAATCTCCTTTTTGCCCGTATTGGTCTGTTCTTCCTTCTCCTTTTAGTCTGATTTTTTGTCCTTCTTTAATTTCTTTTGGAAGTTTAACTTTAATGGATTTTGTATCGTTAATAATTCCCGTACCGCCGCAAGCGCTGCAGAACCCTCCGCCTGAGCATTGGTCGCATTTTCTCATATCTTTGAATTTGACATTTATCGGGTCAGATGAGAATAAATCTTTTGCGGTTACGTTCAAATTCATTGTAATATCTAAATCTGGGCTTTTAGGAGGTTTTGCGGTTCTTGATTGGCTTCTGCTTCTTCTTTGTGCGCTTCCTAAATCTCCAAAATCAAAGTTTGAAAATCCTCCGCGAGAAGCTCCTCCGCCCATCATATCACCGAATAATGAGCTGAAGAAGTCGGAAAATCCTCCCATATCTCCGCCGCCAAAACTGAATTGCTGATATCCGTTGCCACCTTGAAAACCAAAATTTTCAAATCCCGGAGGCGGAGTATAATCTGCACCGCCCTGCCAATTTGAACCAAGACTGTCATATCTTTTGCGTTTTTGGCTGTCGCCTAAAACTTCATATGCCTCATTTATTTCTTTGAATTTTGATTCTGCTTCTTTTGTTTTATTTACATCAGGGTGATATTTACGGGCAAGTTTTCTGTATGCGGATTTGATTTCTGATTCCGTTGCATCTCGTTTTACACCCAGTATTTCATAATAATCTCTATACTTCATAAAAATATCTCCTACTTTACATGATAATATAAAATAGGAGATATTTTTTATTTGTTAATTATTTCTTAATGATGCTAATTCCTTTTGTTACGTCTGATATTATTGAGCATTTCTGTCAAATTGTTTGTGATTTCTGATAAAGATTCAGATTTTGATAAAAATTCAATTATTTCACTCTTGTTACCATAACATAGAGGTCTTGTTACGTCCAAAGATGATTGTTTTGGCCTTATTGAAAGTTCAACAAAATGTTTATCAAATTTTTCGTTATCTTGTTCTATTCTTAATTTTATTGTAGTTGTATCAGGAGTATTATCAGCCAAAATGGTTTCTATTGGCCTATAGTAAGAGTCGTCTTTTATATATGCATCTGCACTTTGAG